>NZ_LIRG01000949.1 GCF_001419695.1 Streptomyces prasinopilosus | reverse complement strand
CGCCGGGCCGGCCCCCTGCCGGGGGCCGGCTCCGGCGCGACGTCAGACGCGGACGCCGAACATGAAGGGTCCGCCGATGGTGTTCATCGACTCGTAGCGGACGACGGTGCCGCTGCGCGGGGCGTGGATGATCTGGCCGTTGCCCGCGTAGAGACCCACGTGGTGCAGGTCGTTGAAGAAGAAGACCAGGTCGCCGACCTGGAGCTGGCTGGCCGAGTAGATCTTGGTGCCCGCGCCGGTCTGCGCCTCGGAGGTGCGCGGGATGGAGACGCCGGCCTGGGCGTAGGCCCAGGAGGTGAGGCCCGAGCAGTCGTAGGAGGACGGGCCGGTGGCACCGTAGACGTACGGGGAGCCGAGCTTGCTCTGGGCGGCGGCGAAGGCGGCGCCGGCGCGGCCGGAGCCGCTGCCGACCGAGGCGGAGGCGCCGGTGTCGGTGTTGGTGGCCTTGAGGACCTCGCGCTCGCTGGCGCGGGTGGCCCGATCCTCCTCCTCGGCGAGCTGCGCCTTCTCCTCGGCGGTGAGGGTGTTGAGCAGCTTCTGCGCGGCACCGAGCTTGTTCTGGACTTCCTTCTTCTTCTTGCCCAGTTCGGTGCGGGTGGAGGAGAGGTCCTTGAGCTTCTCGGAGGCCTCGGAGCGCTGCTGCGCGAGTTCGCGCTGCTTCTCCTGGATCTCCTTGAGCGCGTCGACCTGCTGGGTGCTCAACTGGTCGAGGGCGGACGCCTTGTCGAGGTAGTCGTCCGGGTCGGCGGAGAGAAAGAGCTGCAGCGAGGGGTCGATGCCGCCGCTGCGGTACTGGGCGCTGGCCATCGAACCGAGGCCGTCGCGCAGCTCGTTGAGCTCCTGCTGGCCCTTGGCGACGTTGTCCTGGATCGTGGAGATCTCCTTCTGGAGCTTCTCCTGCTTCTCCTTGGCGCCGTTGTACTTCTCGGTGGCCTGTTCCGCCTGCTGGTAGAGCTTGTCGACCTTGGCCTTCACCTCGCCCTTGCTCGGCTTCTCGCTGGGGGCCGCGTTGGCGGCCTGCGAGCTCAGGACGACGGCAGCTGCGGCAGCGGTGGTGAGCACAGTGACACGTGCCCGGTTCGGCTGCTTGGGACGACGGTGGGACGCCACGGAGGCGAGCTCCTTCTTCCTCCAGCCGCCTACCGACACGCCGGTGGGCGGGGCCTCCGCCGTCGCCACCCCATGTGAACGATCACCCGAGCGGAGGTTCGAGGCCCGACCCTAGTGATTCCCTCGTGATCAGTTCAAATCCCCGGGCACGAATTCTCCGTCACAGTGCGTTTCTTTGCCTTCAACTCACCTGCAGTGATGCGGTCCTGACACTACGTTGCGTCGATACCCGGCCAATCCGGGCAATCGGCGGGTACGTTGCGCTTGGGGCTTACGTTCCCGATGGGGCGTAACGCTCTTTGCGCCCCCCGCGGGGCCGGAGCGGGTCCCTACGCCCGGGAGAAGCGCTTCAGCAGGACCGCCGAGGCGACCGGGCGGGCGCCCGCGCGGGCGACCCCGTCGGCGACCTCGCGGTCGGTGGAGACGACGATGACGGGCCGTCCCGGCGGCTCGGCGCGGACCAGCTGGCGGATCAGCTCGTCGGCGGTGACGCCCGGCTTGGAGAACAGCACGCGCACCCCGCGCGGCGGCGCGAGCAGGACGGGGGCGGCCAGTTCGGCCCCGTCGAAGACGCAGGTCACCTCGGCACCGGTCTGCGCGGCGAGCTGGGCGAGCTGGCCCAGGAGCCTCAGCCGCTGCTTCTCCAGGGGCATCTGGGGATAGCCGGTCTTGGTCACGTTGTAGCCGTCGACGACGAGGTGCGCCTGCGGGAGCGCCAGCAGCTGGTCGAGGACGGCCGGGTCGCCCTCGGACAGCGCGCGGGCGGCGATGTCCTTGGGGGAGATGCTGCCGGGCTCGACGGCGTCCACGGTCTCGGCGGGCCGGACGGAGACGGGGGGCAGCGCCAGTTCGCGGCGGAGCCCCTGGGCGGCGTCCAGCACGGTGTCCAGGAGCAGCCGCACCCGCATGTCCTCGACGCTGCGCCCCTCGCGGGCGGCCCGCCGGGCCGCCTCCAGGGCGGCCTCCGACTCGCCGAGGCGTGCCTTGAGCCGCCGGGACTCGCTCTCGGCCGCGGACACCCGGGCCTGTCCGTCCGCGCGGACCGCGTCCATCTCGGCCTGCAGTTTGCGCAGCGCGGCCGCACCGCGCTTGACGTCGCTGAGCGCGGACCGCAGCTTGCGGTGCAGGGAGTCCGCCTCTTTCCTGGCGGCCTCCAGGTCGGTGCGCAGCCGCTCGGTCTCGGACCGGGTGTGCTCGCGGGCGCGGGCGAGTTCGCCGCGCAGCCGCTCCAGCTCGGCCCGGGTCTCCTCGTCGGCGCGCTCGGCGTCGGCCCGCTGGGCCTCCTCGCCGGCGGCGGTCACCAGTTTCACCCAGCCGGGCGGCCGTATGACGTAGGCGGCGGCCGCCACGTCCAGCGGGTCCGCGGCCGGGGCCGGGGAGCCCGAGTCGAGGGCACCGGCCAGTTCCGGCTGGGCCTCCCTCAGCCACTCCCCGATGCGCTGGCGGAACAGCGGCTCGGTCTCCAGGGCGGCGGCCATCGCGTTGCCGGCGAACCTGGCGCGGCGGGTCGGGGTGAACCGGGCGTACTGCCTGAGCTGGGCGGGCAGCTCGGAGACGGTCAGTCCGCCGAAGCCGTCGGAGACGATCTGGACGACCCGGCGGCGCACGCCGTCGGGCAGCGGACGGTCGAACACCTCGGCGGCGCCGTCCTCCGACCCCCCGTCCGCGGTCTCCACCATCGGTCACACCCCATGCCTGTGTCCGGCCCCG
The DNA here is from genome assembly GCF_001419695.1 of Streptomyces prasinopilosus. Classification (GTDB taxonomy): domain Bacteria; phylum Actinomycetota; class Actinomycetes; order Streptomycetales; family Streptomycetaceae; genus Streptomyces; species Streptomyces prasinopilosus. The sequence goes on along the minus strand of NZ_LIRG01000949.1, from coordinate 1 downwards.
C
>NZ_LIRG01000948.1 GCF_001419695.1 Streptomyces prasinopilosus | reverse complement strand
GCGGCCTTGCGGGTGCGGCGGACCCGGGGCTTCGCCTCGGCCGTCTCCGGACCGGCCTCGGAAGCGGCCTGCGCCGGGATGCCGGCCGGGTCCGCGGTGGCCGCGGTGGCCTTGCGGGTGGTACGGCGGCGGGGCTTGGCCTCGGTCACCTCGGCGGCCTCGGTCGTGTCGGCGGCCTTGGCGGCCGCCGTCTTCCTGGTGCGCTTGGGCTTCGCCTCGGCCGGGGCGTCCACCGCGGCCTCCGGCTCCTGCACGGCGGTGGCCGCCTTGCGGGTGCGGCGCGGCTTGGCCTCGGCGGCCTCGGCCGTGTCCACGGCCGTCTCCGCCTCGGCGGTGGCCTTGCGGGTGCGGCGGACCCGGGGCTTCGCCTCGGCCGTCTCCGGACCGGCCTCGGAAGCGGCCTGTGCCGGGATGTCGACGGCGGTCGCGGCGGCCTCGGTGGCCTCCGGAGCCGCAGCGGCCTTGCGGGTGCGGCGGCGGGGCTTGGCCTCCGCGGTCTCCGTGCCCTCCGCGGTGCCGGCGACGGCCTCGGCCACGGGGGCCTCGGCCACGCTCTTGCGGGTGCGGCGCGGCTTGGCCGGAGCCGGTTCCGGCGCGGACTCGACGGGCGCCTCGGCGGCGTCCACCACCGTTTCGGCGGCCGAGGGCGCGGCCGTGGCCTTGCGGGTCCGGCGGCGACGCGGCTCGGCGGGAGCCTCGGGCTCCCCGGCCTCCGGGGCCGTACCGGTCACGGCGGTGCCCTCGGCCGACGGGGCGACGGCGACCGCCGGGCCGGCCTCGACCGGCGAACCGGCCGGGGCCGCGGTGTCGGCGGCCGCCGTCTCCGCGGACCCGCGGGTCCGGCGGCGACGCGGCTTCGACGGGGCCCCGGAGTCCTCCGGGTGCTCCGGGGCGTCCGAGGAGGTGCCCTCCACCGTCGCGACAGCGGCCTCGGCGGACTCCACGGGGCCGGTGGCGGACTCGACCGCGGTCACCGGGGCGGCCTCGGCCGAGGCTCCGCCGCGCATGCGGCGACGGCGGCGCGGGGTGCGGGGAGCCGTACCGGCCTCCGCCTCACCGGTGCTCTCGGCGGCCGGGGCCGCCGGCTGCTGCGCCGGCTCGCCCAGCGGCGTACCGCCGCGCGTACGGCGACGGCGGCGCGGCGTACGGGCCGGACGTTCCTGCTCGGCGGACCGGGAGTCGTCCCGCTCGCCCCGGCCGCCGCGCTCGCCCCGGCCGTCGCGCTCGCTCCGGCCACCGCGTCCGCGCGGGCCGCCACGGCCGCCCGGCTCGCCCAGGTCCTCCAGCACCTCCGCGTCGAGCCCGGCGCGGGTGCGCTCCGAACGCGGCAGGACACCCTTCGTGCCCTCGGCGATCCCGAGGTCGGTGAACAGGTGCGGGGAGGTGGAGTACGTCTCCGGCGGGTCGCCGAAGCCGAGGTCCAGCGCCTTGTTGATCAGCTGCCAGCGCGGGATGTCGTCCCAGTCGACGAGGGTGATCGCCGTACCCTTCGCCCCCGCGCGGCCGGTACGGCCGATGCGGTGCAGGTACGTCTTCTCGTCCTCGGGGGACTGGTAGTTGATGACGTGCGTGACACCCTCGACGTCGATGCCGCGGGCGGCGACGTCGGTGCAGACGAGCACGTCCACCTTGCCGTTGCGGAAGGCGCGCAGCGCCTGCTCGCGGGCGCCCTGGCCGAGGTCGCCGTGGACCGCGCCGGAGGCGAAGCCGCGCTGCTTGAGCTGGTCGGCGAGGTCGGCGGCGGTGCGCTTGGTGCGGCAGAAGACCATGACCAGGCCCCGGCCGTCCGCCTGGAGTATCCGCGAGACCATCTCGGGCTTGTCCATGTTGTGCGCGCGGTAGACGAACTGCGTGGTGTTCGCGACGGTCGCGCCCTCGTCGTCCGGCGCGGTGGCGCGGATGTGCGTGGGCTGCGACATGTAGCGGCGGGCCAGTCCGATGACCGCGCCCGGCATCGTCGCCGAGAACAGCATGGTCTGGCGGCGGGCCGGAAGCAGGTTGATGATCCTCTCGACGTCGGGCAGGAAGCCCAGGTCGAGCATCTCGTCGGCCTCGTCGAGGACGAGGGCCCTGACGTCCTTCAGGTTCAGCTTCTTCTGCCCGGCCAGGTCGAGCAGCCGGCCCGGGGTGCCGACGACCACGTCGACGCCCTTCTTCAGGGCTTCGACCTGCGGCTCGTAGGCCCGGCCGCCGTAGATCGCGGAGACACGGACGTTGCGCACCTTGCCGGCGGTCAGCAGGTCGTTGGTCACCTGCGTGCACAGCTCGCGGGTGGGGACGACGACGAGCGCCTGCGGCGTGTCGGTGAGGTCCTCGGGCTTCGCGCGGCCCGCCTCCACGTCCGCGGGGACGGTCACGCGCTCGAGGAGCGGAAGACCGAAGCCCAGCGTCTTTCCGGTGCCGGTCTTGGCCTGGCCGATGACGTCCGTGCCCGACAGGGCCACGGGGAGCGTCATCTCCTGGATGGGGAAGGGGGTGGTGATGCCGACGGCTTCAAGGGCTTCGGCGGTCTCGGGGAGGATCCCGAGCTCTCGGAACGTAGTCAGGGTGCTGCCTCTTCTTGTGTGCGCGGTGCGAGGCGAGCGCGGGGGTCGTCTATGGACCGTGCCGGGGACGTCGGCTGCCTTACGGGAATGCCGTAGGGCACGGGACCACTGCCGACGCTCTAGCGCTCGTACCGCTGAGGGTCCCTCCGATCGTCGTACGCGATGTGCCGTACGGTCAGGGAGAGCGGTCGGGGCGGAGCCGATCGGGCCTCCGACCGGGCATCCTCATACACGCGCCCTGCCGACTACGTCAGAGTATTCGGCGGGCGCATTACCACCATACCCCGAATTCGCGCACACGCCATGGCCGATTCGGCCACGTAGCCGTCGTCACACGTGTTGACCAGCGCCTTACGGCCCGCGACGAGCGGGCTATTGTGCGGATTATGACGAGCTCTGACAAGCCTGACCGCGCCGAGGACACCCCCGGCACCGCCGCGCCGACCGGCGTCGCCGCCCTGGACTGGGCGGCCGCCTCCGCCGATCCCCAGTACCGCGCGGCCATCGTCGACCTGCTCGGCGCGCTCGCGTACGGGGAGCTGGCGGCGTTCGAACGGCTCGCGGACGACGCCAAACTGGCCCCCACGCTCGAGGACAAGGCGGAACTGGCGAAGATGGCGTCGGCCGAGTTCCACCACTTCGAGCGGCTGCGCGACCGCCTGGCCGGCATCGGCGAGGAGCCGACCGTCGCGATGGAACCGTTCGTCGCCGCGTACGAGGGCTTCCACAAGCAGACCGCGCCCTCCGACTGGCTCGAGGGACTCGTCAAGGCCTACGTCGGCGACTCGATCGCCAGTGACTTCTACCGGGAGGTCGCGGTCCGGCTGGACTCCGACACCCGCGCGCTGGTGCTGTCCGTGCTCGACGACACCGGGCACGGCGGATTCGCCGTGGAGAAGGTGCGCGCGGCGATCGACGCGGACCCGCGCGTGGGCGGGCGGCTCGCCCTGTGGGCGCGCCGGCTGATGGGCGAGGCACTGTCCCAGTCGCAGCGGGTGGTGGCCGACCGGGACGCGCTGTCCACGATGCTCGTCGGCGGAGTCGCGGACGGCTTCGACCTCGCCGAGGTCGGCCGGATGTTCTCCCGGATCACGGAGGCCCACACCAAGCGGATGGCGGCCCTGGGACTGGCGGCCTGAGAGCCGCCCGGCTCCGCCCCGGCACGGGGCGCCGACGGCCGGTCAGGCGGTCGCCGACCGGCCGCGGAGCCTGCCCGCGGGGCGCAGGAGCAGCGACAACGACGCCACGGAGAGGACCGCCGCGCCGACCAGGACCGTCAGCAGGCTGCCCGCGTCCAGCGCGCCGTGCGTGAGGAAGGCGCCCAGCAGTGCCCCGACCGCACCGGTCGACAGGACCAGGGGGCGGGCGGGGAGGCGGTGCGGCAGACGGCGCGTGGCCGCCCATGCCAGAACCAGGCCCAGGATCACTGAACCGAGCGCTTCCAAGAGCATGTCGGGGTCCCTCCCACGTGGCCGGTCTGTTCACATCGTCGTAGCCCGTACTACCCCTGACCTGCGGAATCCAATCCTCCCAGGTAGGGATGTTCTGTCCCTTCCGTGCGGGTGGGGACGGCGGCGCGCGGCGGGGGGAACGGCCGGGACGAAGG
>NZ_LIRG01000947.1 GCF_001419695.1 Streptomyces prasinopilosus | reverse complement strand
GGTGCCCGCGTCCTCCGCGCCGCCGGCCGTGTCGCGCACCGTGTCCGCCGTCGCGCGCAGGACGCGGGCACCGGGCGAGCCGTCCAGGCGGGAGTGCACCAGCCGCTCGAACGCCGTGGAGCGGAGCATGCGGTAGCGCAGCGGGGACGGGTCCACGGTGATCCGCTCGCCGTCGGCGCCGTGGATCCGCAGCCGGGACCAGGAGGCCGCGACCGCTTCGTCGAGGTCGCCGGTGCCCTCGTCCCAGTAGCACCAGGTCCGTTCGGGCGGGCGTCGCGGACCGTCCGGCGGTTCCACCAGGGTCACGGTGGTGGAGGGGTCCTCCGCCAGGTGCCGGGCGAGGCTGAGGCCGGACGCGCCGCCGCCGACGACGACGACGTCGGACACCTCGTCGGGGGCGTCGCCGCGGCGGCTCACCGGGCGTGCTGTCCGGCGGCGGGAGCACCGCCCGGGGCGGGGCGGGGCGGCCCGGCGCCCGCCGCCGTCGTATCGGTGACGGCGGCGCGTCGGCGCGGGCCGCCGCCGGCGGGCGCCGGGCGGGCTCCGCGGCCGGCCGGCCGCGCGGTGGGGGCGCCGCCGGTGACGCCGGTGGGGCCGGCCACCGGCACGCGCGTGCCGTCGATGTCCACGTCTTCACTCCCGGTCGCAGGGGCGGATCGGCCGCTCGCCGTCCGCGCTGTCGTTTCCGTGGCCCGGCCGCCGGCGGATGCGCCGGAACCGGGCGGACCGGCGTCGTCCGCGCCGGGCCGCCGCACACCGTCCCGGCGGGGTGTCGCCGGCGGTGCCGGGGCCGACGGCGTGCCCCGTCCACCCGAGCACGTTCCGTCCGGTGAGGCCAGGCGCCACCACGACCCGGCACCCGCGGAGTCCGCCGGATCACCTGAGCGCGACCGACTCCACCACCGCGACCGCCTCCGCGAGTCCCGGCGGACGCGGCAGTCCCGGCACGGTCTGCCCGGCCCAGCCGGGTCCGAGCGTCAGGACGACCGGCTTCCTGCGCGCGCCGCGCACCCCCCACTCCATCGCGGCCACGTGCTGGGCCAGGGGCCTGCTCGCGGTGGTCCGCGACTGCGCCCACAGTCCCACCGCGACCGGCCCGGTCCTGCGGACGGCGGCCACGAGCGACTCGACGGGCAGCGCGCCGCCGAACATCCGTACCGGGAGGCCCCGTTCGGCCAGTGCGGCGGCCAGGACCTCCAGGGGCAGCGTGTGGTTCTCCGCGGGCACGCAGGCGAGCACCGTGGTCGCGCCGGGCCGGTCGGCGGCCACGGGCGGGGCGTGGCGTCGCAGCGCGCCGGAGACGTGCCAGGACAGGAAGTGCTCGACCTCGACGTACCGCTCGCCCGAGCTCTCCCACTTGCGGCCGACCGCCTGCAGCGTCGGCACGATCACCTCGGTCCAGGCGGTGATCAGGCCGTGTTCCTCCATCGCCGTCCGCAGCAGTTCGTCGAGGGCGGCGGCGTCCAGGCGCAGGGCCGCGCGGGCGACCCCCCTGCACTCCTGGCGCGCGTCGCCCAGCCGGAGACCGGCGCGTCCGGCGTGACCCCGTCGAGCGCCAGCCGGGCGGCCTCGGCGGGCGCCAGTCCGGTCGCCGTCAGCGCGCACATCCGCTCCAGCCGGGCCACGTCCTCGTCGGTCCAGCGGCGGTGCCGGCCACCGGTGTGCGCGGTGGGGCCGAGACCGTAACGGCGGTCCCACGTCCGCACGGTGGTGGGTGCCACCCCCAGGCGCCTCGCCACCT
>NZ_LIRG01000946.1 GCF_001419695.1 Streptomyces prasinopilosus | reverse complement strand
CCCCCGCCCCGGCCGCGCTGCTGCCGGTCGTCGGGGGCGGGGCCCTTGCCGCCGCGGTCGCGGGCCCAGCGGGCGAGCTGCGCCACCCGCTTGACGACGAACTGGGTGTCGAGGATGCCGAGCATGCCGGCGAGCTGGACGGCGACCTCGTGCTGGGCGCCGCTGTTCTTGATGCGGGCGACGACGGGGGCGGCCTCGTCGAGGGCGGCGGCGCGGCCGGCCGGGGTGTCCAGGTCGTAGCGGCCCACGATGTGGCGGAGCGCGAACTCGAAGAGCGGGGTGCGGGGCTCGGCGAGGTCCGCGACCGCTTCGTCGCCCTTGGCGAGGCGCAGGTCGCAGGGGTCCATGCCGTCGGGCGCGACGGCGATGTAGGTCTCGGCGGCGAACTTCTGGTCGTCCTCGAAGGCGCGCAGGGCCGCCTTCTGGCCGGCCGCGTCCCCGTCGAAGGTGAAGATCACGCGGGCCGAGCCGTTGTCCATCAGCAGACGGCGCAGGATCTTGATGTGGTCGCCGCCGAAGGCGGTGCCGCAGGTGGCGATGGCGGTGGTGACGCCGGCGAGGTGGCAGGCCATGACGTCGGTGTAGCCCTCGACGACGACCGCGCGGGACGACTTCGCGATGTCCTTCTTCGCCAGGTCGATGCCGTAGAGGACCTGGGACTTCTTGTAGATCGCCGTCTCGGGGGTGTTGAGGTACTTCGGCCCGTTGTCCGACTCGTACAGCTTGCGGGCGCCGAAGCCGACGACGTCGCCGCCGATGTCGCGGATGGGCCACATCAGACGGCCGCGGAAGCGGTCGATGGGGCCGCGGCGGCCCTCCTGGGAGAGGCCGGAGAGGACCAGTTCCTTGTCGGTGAAGCCCTTGCCGCGCAGGAAGCGGGTGAGGTGGTCCCAGCCCTGGGGGCTGTAGCCGACGGAGAAGTGCCGGGCGGCGTCCTGGTCGAAGCCGCGCTCCGCGAGGAAGGCGCGGCCGGTGTCCGCCTCGGGGGAGGTCGCGAGCTGCTCCATGTACCAGTCGGCGGCGACCCGGTGGGCCTCGACCAGGCGGATGCGCTCGCCCCGCTGGTGGGCGGGGTTGTAGCCGCCCTCCTCGTAGCGCAGGGTGATGCCGGCCCGGGCGGCCAGGCGCTCGACCGCCTCGGAGAAGGAGAGGTGGTCGATCTTCATCACGAAGGTGAGGGTGTCGCCGCCCTCCTGGCAGCCGAAGCAGTGGAAGAACCCCTTGCTCGGACTCACCTGGAAGGACGGCGACTTCTCGTCGTGGAACGGGCACAGGCCTTTGAGGTTGCCGCCGCCGGCGTTGCGCAGCTGGAGGTACTCGGAGACGACGGCGTCGATCGGGACCGCGTCCCGTACCGCCTTCACGTCCTCGTCGTTGATCCGTCCGGCCACGCGTGAAGTCTACGGCGGTCCGCCGGCGGGCGGACCGGAGGTGTCCGCCCCGGGGTGCGGGGGCGGCGCCGGACGGTCCGGCGCGCGGTGCCGGCGGGCCGGCCGCGCCGCCGCCGGCGCCGGGCGGGACCGGGCGTGCGGCGCCGGCGGGCCGGGTCAGGGGGCGAGGCTCTCCAGCGGGACGCGCGGGTCCGCCAGGGCGTCCGGGTCCACCGGGGCCCGGGAGGTGATCAGCCGCTGGATCGGTTCGGTGACGTCCCACACGTTGACGTTCATCCCGGCCAGCACCCTGCCCTCCTTCGTCCAGAAGGCGATGAACTCCCGCCTGCCCGCGTCGCCCCGGACCACCACCTGGTCGTAGGAGCCGGCCGGCGCCCAGCCGGAGTACTCCATGCCCAGGTCGTACTGGTCGCTGAAGAAGTACGGGACCCGGTCGTGGACGACCTCCCGGCCGAGCATCGCGCGGGCCGCGGCCGGGCCGCCGTGGAGGGCGTTGGCCCAGTGCTCGACGCGCATCCGGGTGTCGAAGAGGGCGTGCGGGAAGGAGGCGACGTCGCCGGCGGCGTGGATGTCGGGGTCGGAGGTGCACAGCCGCTCGTCGACCCGGATGCCGCCGCCGTCCGCGGGGTCGGCGAGGTCCAGGCCCGCCGCCCGGGCGAGGCCGGTGCGCGGGACGGCGCCGATCGCCGCGAGGACCGCGTGCGCCGGGTGCTCCTCGCCGTCGTCGGTGCGGGCGGCGAGGACGACGCCGTCCTGCCCGGCGATCCCGGTGAGGGTGGCGCCGAAGTGGAAGCGGACGCCGTGCTCGCCGTGCAGGTCGGCGAAGAGCTGGCCGAGCTCGGGGCCGAGGACGGAGTCCAGGGGGGTCCGCCCGCGGTGCACGACGGTGACCTCCGCGCCGTACCCGCGGGCCGCCGCGGCGACCTCGAGGCCGATCCAGCCGGCGCCGGCGATCACCAGGTGGCCGTTGTCCCGGCCGAGGGCGGCCAGGACGCCCTTGAGGCGTTCGGCGTGCGCGAGGCGGCGCAGGTGGTGGACGCCGGCGAGGTCCGTGCCCGGGATGTCCAGGCGGCGGGGCTCGGCGCCGTTGGCCAGCAGCAGTTTGTCGTAGTGGACGGTGGTGCCGTCCTCGCCGAAGCGGACGGTCTTCGCGGCGCGGTCGACGGCGTCGACGGTCTGGCCGAGGTGCAGCTCGATGTCGTGGCGCGCGTACCAGGCGGGCTCGTGCACGAAGACGCTGTCGCGTTCCTCCTTGCCGAGCAGGAGGCCCTTGGACAGCGGCGGCCGTTCGTACGGGCGGTCCCGTTCGTCGCAGATCAGCAGGACCCGGCCGGTGAATCCCTCCGTTCGCAGCGTCTCGGCCGCCTTCGCGCCCGCCAGGCCGCCTCCGACGATGACGAATGTCTGGTCCGCGTCGACCACGTGATGCCTCCTGCTGTGGGTCCGGGGGGACACCCTCGGGAAAACACCGTGGGTGCCGCCACTTGCGAGCGTCCCGCACACGGGGTGATGCGGGAAGAGGGGGTGGCCCGATCAGGCCACGGAGGGTCACCTTCGGGCGAGCGCGCGTCTGCGGTGTCCCGCCGGCCCCTCCGGCGTCCCCCTCCGCCTCACGCCTGCCCCGTGAGGCGGGCGTGAAGCGAGCGGGCCGAGACGTCGGTGAGGGACGCGATCCGGTCGACGATCACCCGTTTGCGGGCGCGGTCGTCCGGGGCCTGCGCGAACAGGGAGCGGAACTGCGGGTCCAGGCCCTCGGGGGCGCGGGCGGTGAGCGCCTCGGCCAGTTCGAGGACGACGATCCGCTGGTCGGCGCGGAGCCGCTCCTGCTCGGCGCGCTGCATGACGTACCGGTCGGCGACCGCCTTGAGGACGGCGCACTCCATCCGGATGGGCCGGGGGACGACGAGTTCGGCCCCGTAGCGGGTGAGGCGGCCGCTGCCGGACCGCTGCCGGGTGGCGCCCTCGGCGGCCAGGCAGAAGCGGCCGATGAGCTGGCTGGTGGCGTCCTTCAGGCGGGCCTGGGCGACCGCCGTGCCGTCGTAGCCGTGCGGCCACCACTCCTGGGCGAGGAGGCGGTCGAGCGCCTCGGCGAGTTCCGCCGGGTCGGTGCCGGCGTCGGTGTAACGGCCGACGGCGACGGCGAAGACCTCCTGCCGTTCGGGCTCGGCGTGCAGGACGTTGGGGTCGATGTGGCCGGCGTGCAGGCCGTCCTCCACGTCGTGCACCGAGTAGGCGACGTCGTCCGCCCAGTCCATGACCTGGGCCTCGAAGCAGGTGCGGTCCTCGGGGGCGCCCTCGCGGATCCAGTCGAAGACGGGGCGGTCGTCCTCGTAGACGCCGAACTTCGCGGAGGCCGGGTCGGTGGGGTGGGCGCCCCGGGGCCAGGGGTACTTGGTGGCGGCGTCGAGGGCGGCCCGGGTGAGGTTGAGGCCGACGCCGACCGGGTCGCCGCTGCGCGGATCGGTGACGAACCGCTTGGGTTCGATGCGGGTGAGCAGGCGCAGCGACTGGGCGTTGCCCTCGAAGCCGCCGCAGTCCTCGGCGAACTCGTTCAGCGCCTGTTCGCCGTTGTGGCCGAAGGGCGGGTGGCCCAGGTCGTGCGAGAGGCAGGCGGCCTCCACCAGGTCCGGGTCGCAGCCGAGGGCGGCACCGAGCTCCCGGCCCACCTGCGCGCATTCGAGGGAGTGGGTGAGGCGGGTGCGGGGGCTGGTGTCCCAGACGCCGCCGGCCTCTCCGGGGGTGACGACCTGCGTCTTGCCGGCGAGGCGGCGCAGGGCCGCGGAGTGCAGCACGCGCGCGCGGTCGCGCTGGAAGGCGGTGCGTCCGGGACGCACCGCCTTCC
>NZ_LIRG01000945.1 GCF_001419695.1 Streptomyces prasinopilosus | reverse complement strand
GTCGCACCCACCCCGCCCCCCACCTCGAAGAGAGCCGGCGATGACCCTGCTGCGCGACCGCGACCTGGCACGCGCCTTCGACCGCGCGTCGCACTCCTACGACCGCCTCACAGCCCTCCACCCCGGCTACCGCACCGGCCTCCTGCGCTCGGCGCGCCGGCTGCGGCTGCCCCGGGGCGGGGCCGGACTGCACCTCCTCGACCTCGGGTGCGGGACGGGCGCCTCCACCCGGGCCCTCCTGCGGGCCGCACCCCGCGCCCGGATCACGGCCGTCGACGCCTCCCCGGGAATGCTGCGGCAGGCACGCGCCAAACCGTGGCCTGCCCACGTGCGCTTCGGACACCTGGCCGCCGAGGACGTGGCCACGGCCGGGGAGGGACCGTACGACGCGGTGTTCGCGGCCTACCTGCTGCGCAACGTCACCGACCCGGACGGCGNNACCGGGGTGCGGACCGTCCCCCTCGCCGGATGGCAGACCGGGATCACCCACACCTTCCTCGCCCGCAACGGCTCCACCACGACACCCGGGGACGACCGATGAACAGTGCACCGCGCGCCGCCCGGCGGGGCCGGGACCGCAAGGCCGAGATCGTGATGCCCGCGCCGGGCCGGGACCGGTTCGACCGGGCGGACGCGCCGGGCGTCGCCGTGATCGGCGGGGGGATCGCGGGACTCGCCGCGGCCACCCTCCTGGCCGAACGGGGCGCCCGCGTGACCCTCTACGAACGGGAGGAGTCGCTCGGCGGCCGCCTCGCGGGATGGCGCACCCGCCTCGCCGACGGGAGCGAAGCGACCATGAGCCGCGGCTTCCACGCCTTCTTCCGCCAGTACTACAACCTGCGGGGCCTGCTGCGGCGGACCGATCCCGCGCTCGAACGCCTCCGGCCGCTGCCCGACTACCCGCTGCGGCACAGCGCGGGACTGACCGACAGCTTCGCCCGCGTCCCGCGCACCCCGCCGTTCAGCGCCCTCGGGTTCGTCGCCCTCAGCCCCACCTTCGGCTGGCGCGACCTCACCGCCATGGACCCCCGGGCCGCGCTGCCCCTCCTCGACGTCCGGGTGCCCGAGGTCTACGAGCGCTTCGACTCCCTGAGCGCGACCCGATTCCTGGAACGCGTCCGCTTCCCCGAAGCGGCCCACCACCTGGCCTTCGAGGTGTTCTCCCGCAGCTTCTTCGCCGACCCGCGCGAACTGTCCGCCGCGGAACTCCTGCTGATGTTCCACATCTACTTCCTCGGCTCCTCCGAGGGCCTGCTCTTCGACGTGCCGGACGAGCCCTTCCCCCAGGCGCTGTGGGAGCCGCTCGGCGCCTACCTGGAACGGCTCGGGGCCCACGTGCGCACCGGCACGCCCGTGCACGGCGTCCACCCGCGCGACGACGGGGGAGTGGAGGTGCGGACCGGCACCGCCGCGGACCGCCACGAGGCGGTGGTGCTCGCCCTCGATCCCGGGGCCCTGCGCGAGGTCGTCGCGGCGTCCCCCGGCCTGGGCACCCCCGCCTGGCGCGAGGACATCGCCGCCCTGCGCACCGCCCCGCCCTTCACCGTCTCCCGGCTCTGGCTCGACCGGCCGGTCCACGCCGACCGCCCCGGGTTCCTCGGCACCAGCGGCTACGACGGCCTCGACAACATCAGCGTCCTGGAACGCTACGAGGGCGAGGCCGCGCGCTGGGCCGCCCGCACCGGCGGCTCGGTCGTGGAACTGCACGCCTACGCCGCCGAGGCGGAGCCCGAAACGGTGCGGACCCGGCTGCTCGACAGCCTGCACCGGGTCTACCCCGAGACCTGGCGGGCACGGATCGTGGACGCCCGCCACGAACGGCGCGCCGACTGCCCGCTCTTCCCGGTCGGCACCCACTCCCGCAGGCCCACCGTCCGCACCCCCGACCCCCGGGTGGCCCTGGCCGGTGACGCCATCCGCTGCGACCTGCCCGTGGCCCTGATGGAACGCGCCGCCACCACCGGCTTCCTCGCGGCGGGCAGCCTGCTCGCCGACCGGGGCGTGCGGGGCCAGGTCCTGTGGACGGTTCCCCGGTCGGGCCGCTCACCCGGGAACC
>NZ_LIRG01000944.1 GCF_001419695.1 Streptomyces prasinopilosus | reverse complement strand
CGGGCCGCGCCCTCCGGGTCCGCCGTGCCCTTCCGGCCACATGACCGGGAGGGTCCGGGCACATGCCCGGGAGGGGACGGCGGACCCGGCGGAACACGAGGGGAAACCGGCCGATCACCCAGGGCGACTGCCTCCCGGGGTCTCCGGACCCTCGCCGCGACCTCCCGCCCCTCTTCGGGCGACAATGGCGGAAACACCCCGCGTCCCGCGCGCGACGAACCGGAGGGCGCGCGCATCGGCCGGCGCGAACCGCGGGTCGTGCGCGAGCGCACAGGACGACGACGTGACAGACACCTGAAACGGTTTGCCGAACATGCGTAGGGTGCAGAACAGCTCAACAGGAGGCGTGCCCCGGGACGACGGGGCACCGCCAGGGGACGACGGGGCGAAGGAGGGAGCCGGAGCGATGGGCGACCACAAGGAACAGCCGCTGCGCGTGGGCGCGGCCGTACGGCGGCGGCGCCGTGCGCTGGACCTCACGCTTGCCGTCGTGGCCCAGCGCAGCGGCCTGTCGGTCCCGTTCCTGAGCCAGATCGAGAACGAGCGCGCGCGTCCCAGCCGGAGTTCCCTGGAGAAGGTCGCCGACGCCCTGCGCACCACCGCCGTGGAACTCCTCGCCGCCGCCGACCCGGCGTGCAGCGTCGACGTCGTCCGCGGCGAGGGCGCCGAGCAGAGCCCGGAACCCCGCGTCCGGTCCCTGGTGCGGGGCCATCACCAGATGCACGCCTCCGAGTTCACCGGCGACCACGACGCCGGACGTGAACTCCAGTTCCGCAACGACCAGTTGATGTACGTGGCGGACGGCGCCGTGGAGATCGAGGCGGAGGGCCGCGCCTACCGCCTCGGCCGCGGCGACACCCTGTACCTCACCGGAGGCGTCCGGCACCGGTGGCGGGCCACGGTCCCGGAGACCCGGCTGATCGTCGTCGCCGTCGCCGAGCACATCGAGGCGGTCCGCGACAAGCCCCGCCGGTGACTTCCGTGCGGGTCGTCTCCCTCGTCCCGTCGCTCACCGAGGCCGTGGCGCTGTCCGCCCCCGGCGCCCTGGCCGGCGCCACGGACTGGTGCACGTACCCCGCCGGCCTGGACGTGGAGCGGATCGGCGGCACCAAGAACCCGAACCTCCCCCTGATCACCGCCCTCGCCCCCGACCTGGTGATCGCCAACGAGGAGGAGAACCGCGCCCCCGACCTCGACGCCCTGCGCGCGGCGGGCCTCGGGGTACTGGTGACGGAGGTGCGGACACTGCCCCAGGCCTTCGGTGAACTGGCCAGGGTGCTCACGGCGTGCGGTGTGGCCACCCGGCCCCGGTGGCTGGACGAGGCCGAGGCCGCCTGGGACGCCGTGCCGGCCCCCGCGGTCCGCCGGACCGCGGTCGTGCCGGTCTGGCGGCGGCCCTGGATGGTGCTGGGCCGCGACACCTTCGCCGGCGACCTGCTGTCCCGCCTCGGCGTCGACCACCTCCACGCGAAGGACCCCGAACGCTACCCCCGCGTCCCCCTGGACGCGTTGCGCGCGGCGGACCCGGACCTCGTCGTGCTGCCCGACGAGCCGTACCGCTTCACCGCCGACGACGGCCCGGACGCCTTCCCCGGGCTGCCCTGCGCCCTGGTCGGCGGCCGGCACCTCACCTGGTACGGGCCCTCGCTGGCCGAGGCGGCGTCGGTGCTGCCCCGGGCGCTGCGGGCGGCGGGGAACCGCCCGCCCGGAGCGGCATAAGCTGGCGCGATGAGCACGCGGGACGACCATGCGGAACATCGGCCGGTGACCGCGGGGACCCTCGCCCACCGGGTGCCGGACCTCGGAGGGCTGGAACTGCTGCTGGCGGTGGCACGGGTCGGGAGCCTGGGCGGCGCGGCGCGCGAACTGGGCATCACCCAGCCCGCCGCCAGCAGCCGGGTCCGGTCCATGGAGCGGCAGCTCGGTGTGGCGCTGGTGGACCGCTCACCGCGCGGATCGCGCCTGACCGACGCCGGAGCGCTGGTCACCGACTGGGCACGGCGGATCGTGGAGGCCGCGGAGGCCTTCGACGCCGGCGCGCAGGCACTGCGGGACCGCCGGGACTCACGGCTGCGGGTGGCGGCGAGCATGACGATCGCCGAGTACCTGCTGCCCGGCTGGCTGCTCGCGCTGCGTGCGCAGCGGCCCGACACGGCGGTGTCCCTGCTGGCCGGGAACTCCGCGTCGGTCGCGGAGCGGCTGCTGGCGGACGAGGCGGACGTGGGTTTCGTGGAAGGACTGACGGTGCCCACCGGCCTGGACTCCGCGGTGATCGCCCACGACCGGCTGATCGTGGTGACGGCGCCGTCCCACGCCTGGGCCCGCCGCCGCCGGCCGCTCGCCGCCGAGGAACTGGCGGCCACGTCGCTGATCCTGCGCGAGAAGGGCTCCGGCACCCGGCAGGTCCTGGACACCGCGCTGGGCGGCCTGGCCCGCCCGCTGATCGAACTGTCCTCCACGACCGCGGTGAAGGCCGCGGCGGTCAGCGGCGCGGGCCCGGCCGTCCTCAGCGAACTGGCCGTGGGGGAGGAACTGGCGATGCGCCGCCTCATCCGCGTTCCCGTGGACGGCCTCGTCCTGGCCCGCGAACTGCGCGCGGTCTGGCCGACCGGCCACCGTCCCGCGGGCCCGGCCCGCGACCTGCTGACCCTGACCCGCGGCTGAGCACCCCGCACACCGGACGCGGGCCGGCCGCCGGGGGCATCGGCCGGACCGCGTCCGGTGTGCGGGGT
>NZ_LIRG01000943.1 GCF_001419695.1 Streptomyces prasinopilosus | reverse complement strand
GCGCACGAGTAGGCGATGCCGGCGCCCATCATCCCGGCGCCGAGCACGGCGACCTTGCGGACCGTGCGGGGCTCGATGCCCCGGGGCCGGTTGACACCCGAGTTGACGGCCTGGAGGTCGAAGAAGAACGCCTGGATCATGTTCTTCGACGTCTGTCCGGCGGCCAGTTCGACGAAGTAGCGGGCCTCGATGACCTGGGCCGTCTCGAAGTCGACCTGGGTGCCCTCGACGGCGGCGGCGAGGATGTTGCGCGGCGCCGGGTAGGGGGCGCCGTTCGTCTGCTTGCGCAGGTTGGCCGGGAAGGCGGGCAGGTTGGCGGCGAACTTGGGGTGGGACGGGGTGCCGCCCGGAATGCGGTAGCCGGGCCGGTCCCAGGGCTGGGCGGACTCGGGGTGCGCGTCGATGAAGGCGCGGGCCTTGGCGATCAGCTCCTCGCGGGTGCCGGCCACGTCGTCGACGAGACCGTTCTCCAGGGCGCGCCGCGGGGTGTACTGGGTGCCCTGGAGGAGCACCTTCAGCAGGGCGTCGGCGATGCCGAGCATCCTGACCGTGCGGACGACGCCGCCGCCTCCGGGGAGCAGACCGAGGGTGACCTCGGGGCAGCCGATCCTGGAGCCGGGTGCGTCGAGGGCGATCCGGTGGTGGCAGGCCAGGGCGAGTTCGTAACCGCCGCCCAGGGCCGCTCCGTTGATGGCCGCGACGACCGGCTTGCCGAGGGTCTCGATGCGGCGCATCTGGCGCTTGATCGCCATGCCGCCGTCGAACAGGTCCTGCGCCGTCTCGGGGGTGACCCTGATCAGGTCGCGCAGGTCGCCGCCGGCGAAGAAGGTCTTCTTCGCCGAGGTGAGGATGATGCCGCGGATGCCGTCCTTCTCCGCCTCCAGGCGGTCGGTGATCACCGCGAGGGAGTCGCGGAACGCCTGGTTCATGGTGTTCGCGGACTGGTGGGGATCGTCGAGGACGAGGGTGACGACGCCGGTGTCGTCCTGTTCCCAGCGGATGGTGGGGGTGTCGGTCATGACAAGGTCTCCGTAGAAGTCGCTCGGGGCGCTCGGGTCGCCGGGTCGCTCGGACCGGGGTCCGCCGGGGTGTCAGAGGCGTTCGACGACGGTGGCGATGCCCATGCCGCCGCCCACGCACAGGGTGGCCAGGCCGTAGCGCTCGTCCCGGCGCTCCAGCTCGTCGACGAGGGTGCCCAGGATCATCGCGCCGGTCGCGCCCAGCGGATGGCCGAGCGCGATCGCGCC
>NZ_LIRG01000942.1 GCF_001419695.1 Streptomyces prasinopilosus | reverse complement strand
GGCCCCCTTCCCCGCCGTGCGGTGTTCCCGCAGTCCGAGTTCGGGGTGCCGGTGCAGGTCCTTGTAGACGTCCTCGAGGTAGGGGCGGATGGCGTCGAGGCCGGCGAGCACGGCGGGGAAGGGGGCCGAGGCCCTGCGGTCGTTCGGCTACGAGGTCACCGACGGGATCGGCGGCACCGGCCTGATCGGCGTACTGGCCAACGGCGACGGCCCGACCGTCATGGCGCGCGCCGACATGGACGCCCTCCCCGTGCGGGAACGCACCGGTCTGCCCTACGCCTCCACCGCGACCGTGACCGGCCCGGACGGCACCGAGCGGCCCGTCATGCACGCCTGCGGACACGACGTGCACGTGACCTGCCTGCTCGGCTGCGCGCGGCTGCTGGCCGGGAACCGGGACGCCTGGCGGGGCACCTTCGTGGCGCTCCTGCAGCCCTCGGAGGAGAACGGCGAGGGTGCCGAAGCCATGATCGCCGACGGTCTCACCTCCCGGTCGCCCCGGCCCGACGTGGTCCTCGCGCAGCACGTCCTGCCCTATCCGGCCGGCTACGTCGGCACCCGCACCGGACCGTTCCTGTCGGCGGCGGACAGCCTGCGCGTCACCGTGCACGGACGCGGGGCGCACGGCTCCGCCCCCCAGGCGGCGATCGACCCGGTGGTGACGGCCGCGATGATCGTCGTACGCCTGCAGACCGTCGTCTCCAGGGAACTGGCCGCCACCACGCCCGCCGTGCTCACCGTGGGCAGCATCCACGCCGGCTCCGGCCCCAACGTCATCCCCGACAGCGCGGTCGTCGAACTCAACGTGCGCACCTACGACGACGCCACCCGCACCCACGTCCTGGACGCGATCGGCCGGATCGTGCGTGCCGAGTGCGAGGCGTCCCGCTCGCCGAAGGCACCCGTGATCGAGCGGATCAGCTCCTTCCCGCCGACCGTCAACGACGAGGAGACGACCCGGCGGGTCGCCGAGGCGTTCGCCGCGCACTTCGGGGACGACGCGCACACCATCGACCTGCAGACCGCGAGCGAGGACATGAGCGAGATCCCCGCCGCGTTCGGCGTGCCGTTCACCTACTGGGGCATCGGCGGCACCGACCCCGACCGCCACGCCGAGGCCGTCCGCGGCGGCACCGTCGACGAGGACATCCCGGTCAACCACAGCCCCTACTTCGCCCCGGTGGTCCGGCCCACCCTGGACACCGGCGTGCGCGCGCTGACCGTGGCCGCCCTCGCCTGGCTCGCCGCCCGGCCCGCCTCCCGGGCGTGACCCGCCGGACGGGCCCTACGGCACCCCGAGTTCGAACAGGACGTATCCCGCGTAGGACCCGGAGGCCAGCGCCGCCGTCCCGAGCACGGTGAACAGGGAGGGCAGCCGGAGCCGGCGCATGGCCAGGGCGAGCGGGACCAGGAGCGGGAACAGGGGGAGGAGGTAGCGCGAGACGTTGCCGAAGTACTGCTGGGTGCCCATCACCATCAGGTACGACAGCACCGTGTACACGACGAGCACGGCCGGTGGACGCAGCCGGACCAGCAGCACGGTGAGGACCGGCACGAGCAGGACCACCCCGACCCCGATGACGTCCTCGAAGGGCATCGCGAACAGGTAGTCGAAATGGCCCACGGGGACCGAGGTCAGGACGTCGAGGCTGTGCCGGCCGTAGTCGAAGGTGTGGCCCCACGCGCCGTCCTGGAGCCTGCTGTAGCCGTTCCAGTCGCCCATGCGCCAACCCACCCAGCCGAGGTAGCCGAGCGTCCCCAGCGGGGCGACGGCGACCGCGAGCAGCGGACGGCGGATCCCCTCCCGCCGCCGGCACACCGCGACCAGCCCGGCGACGGCGAGGGCCGCGACCAGGGTGACGGCGGTCGGCCGGGCGAGCCCGGCGAAGAACGTGAGCAGCCCGGCGGTGAGCCAGTGCCGGGCCATGACGGCGTGGCAGGCCCACACGGCCAGGGCCGTGTACAGCGACTCGGAGTACACCGCCCACTCGGCGCCGGAACCGGGCCACACCGCCCACAGGCCGACGGCGGCCAGACCGGCGCGGTGACCGCCCAGCCGGGACGTGACCGCGTGGATGCCGAGCGCCGCGACGAACGAGGAGACGACGGAGACGGCCATCCCGGCGCCGTACGGGCCCAGCCCGGTGATCTCCTGGACCACCCGCATCAGCGTCGGGTAGAGGGGGAAGAACGCCGCCGAGTTGCCCTCGAGGGTGATCATGCCGGTCGCGCCGGGGACGGGCTCCAGGGCCGGGTCGTACCCGTGCAGGGCGATCTGCTGGTACCACCAGCCGTCCCAGCTGCCCAGCACGTCCCAGGGGCGGGCGCCGCCGCCGAAGCGGGGGTGCTTCTCGCGGAAGTCGCCGGCCGAGTCGAGCAGGTGCATGAAGACGGAGAAGCCGACCAGTTTCAGCACGCCGTACGTCGCGAGGACGGGTCCGTGGCGTGCGACGGCGCGCCGCAGCCGTTCCCGGGGGGTCCGGCCGGCGTCCGCGGGAGGGGGGACGGAGACGTGGGGCCAGGGCGTCGGACCGGCCACCCGGTCCGCGGGGTCCGACGGGCCGGCCGGGCGGCCGGCCCGGAGGGTGCCGCTCATGAGGCGGAGGATCCTCTCGTACGGAGGGCGCCGCGGCCGGGGAACACCCAGGACCGCAGGAGGAGGAACCGCAGCAGGGTCGCGGCGAGGTTGGCGAGGACCAGGGTCAGCAGTTCCGGACCCGGCCCGGCCCCGGGCGCGGTGCGATGCAGAACGGCCAGCGAACCGCTGGTGAGGGCGAGGCCCACCAGGAAGGCGGCCAGCCCCTTGAGGTGCTGTCCGAGCACCCCGTGCCGGCCGCGCACACCGAAGGTCAGCCGCCGGTTCGCGGCGGTGTTGGCGACCGCGCTGGCCAGCAGGGCGAGCGCGTTGGCCGCCTGGGCGCCGGTGAAGGACCGGAGCGCCGTGTAGAGCAGCAGGTGGCACAGCGTGCTGGCGGCACCGACCGCGGCGAAGCGCAGCAGCTGACCGGCCAGGCCCGGCGGCAGCTCCGCGACCCGCTCGGGACCGCCCTCCCGGCGCAGCGCGGTCAGCGGCAGCCGGCCACCGGCCAGGGCACGCCCCAGCCGGGCCATGCCGCGCAGGTCCGCCAGCGCCGTGGAGACGATGCGGACCCGGCTGTCGGGATCGTCCACCCAGTCGACCGGCACCTCGTGGATCCGCAGTCCGGCCCGTTCGGCGATCACCAGCAGTTCGGTGTCGAAGAACCACCCCCGGTCCTCCACCAGCGGCAGCAGCCG
>NZ_LIRG01000941.1 GCF_001419695.1 Streptomyces prasinopilosus | reverse complement strand
GGACTGCTGCTCGCCGTCCTGGTCGTGGCGCCCCTGGCGGGTGTCGTCGTCGAGAAGCTCGCCCGCGGCCACTACGCGGATACGGCCCGCCACCAGGCCCTGACCCGGCACGAGGTGAGCGCGGTCCTCACCGAGGACGTCCCGCGCCACCCGGAGCCCGGATCCGACGAGGCGGACCTCGCCCGCTATCCGGCCGAGGTCCGCCTCACCACTCCCGACGGGCGCACCGCCACCACCCGGGCCGAGGTCCCGCCGGGGCTGTCGGCCGGCAGCCGGGTGCGCGTCTGGGTCACCGCCGACGGCGAGGCGACCGAGCCGCCTTTGACGCGTGAGCAGATCCGCAGCCGCAGCATGGGCTGCGCCCTCCTCGCCGCCGTGGGGACGGTCCTCACCGGCGCCGCCGCCCACGCCGTGGCCTGCCGCGTCGTGCGCCGCCGCAACCTCGCCGCCTGGGAGAGGGCCTGGGCGGAGACGGCTCCCCGCTGGACGACGTCCGGATGAACCGTCGCGGGGCCGGCGGGGCCCCGCGCGGCCCCGTGCGCGCACCGGGTGCCGGCGTCACCTGGGCTCGGCGGTGAGGGTCTTGAGCCGGCGGAGCGTGAGGACGGTCTCCGCCGTGTGCACGCCGGGCAGCGCGCCGATCCCCCCGTCGAGGAACGTGCAGGGCTCCCCGGTGCTGCGGCACAGGGCCGAGAGCTGCACCATGCCCGAGGAGCAGCGCGGCCACCGGCAGCACGTAGGCGTCGGAGACCCACGACAGGTCGGCGGTCGTGGCGTCCAGAGCCCGCTGGATCACCGGCAGGCTCACCGCGACGGTCGTCACCGGCAGGTAGGCGACGAAGACGCCGGCGCACGCCGACGCGATCACGGCCGCCCCGCGGCCGTCTCCGGCCGCCTTCGGAGAAGCGTTCAAGGAGGTACTCCCGTGCGGTGACCGGCACCGCGGAGGTCGGATGAATCGGCTCCACCGTGCGGGGCGGGGAGCGGCGCGGGCCGGCCGGAGAGCGGGGCACGGGGGGAATCCGACATCGGGAGGGCGCGATCCCGGGATCTCGTACGCGGTCGCGGGGGCGCCGCCCGGCGCGTTCGGCTTCGAGGACCGGTGCGAGGCACCGAGGAGGGCCGTGAGCCCCGCCACGGAGCCGAATATATTTTTGCAGTCTCTGCATATTTGCGTATCCTGCACGACGTGAGTGACAGGGACCCCGCGGAGGGCGGGCTTCGGGGGCGCAAGAAGCGGGAGACCCGTGCCGCCCTGGTGGCGGCCGCGGTGCGGCTGGCGGCGGAGCACGGCGCGGAGAACGTCACCGTCGACGCGATCAGCGAAGCGGCCGGTGTCTCGCCCCGCACCTTCTTCAACTACTTCGACTCCCGTGACGAAGCGTTCGTGATGATGGGCGCGGAGTCGAGCGGGCGGGTCCGGCGGGCGGTGCTCGACGCTCCCGCCGGCGTGCCCCCGCTGGCGGTGCTGCGCGACGCGCTGGCCGCGGAACTGGGGGAAGTGGAACAGCAGCACGAGCTGTGGCGGCTGCACTCCGAAGTGCTGCGCAAGTCACCGCACCTGCTCGCGCGCAGCATCGGCGCCCACGTCGAGGACGAGTTCATCCTGGCCGAGGCGCTCGCGGAGCGCATCGGCGCCGGTTCGCCGCTGTTCACCGGGGACCGTCCCCCCTTCGGGACGGCCGAGGGGCAGCTGCGGCGACAGGCCCTGGGGCTGTATCCGAGACTGCTGGCCGCGGTCGGCAGCACGGCCGTCCGCGTCGCCGTGGAGCACTGGTGCGTACGGCAGGACGAAGCCACCTTCGAGACCGTCTTCCGGACGGTGTTCGACCACCTGGCCGCCGGACTCCCGGAGCCGGCCGTCCCGACCGCCCCGGCGGACGAAGCCTGAGCGGGTCCGTCCCTCACCCCGACCTTCGAACATTCGCGAAAGAGCTGAAGTGACCTCATCACCGGCGCCCCTAGAGGCGTCACCGGCATCCATGACCAACCGGCAGATCCTCCAGGCCATGTCGGGGCTGATGGCCGGCATGTTCGTCGCCATCCTGGCCGGCACCGTGGTCGCCAACGCGCTCCCGCGCATCATCGCCGACCTGCAGGCCAGCCAGTCCTCCTACACCTGGGTCATCACCGCCGAACTGCTGGCGATGACGGCGACGGTGCCCCTGTGGGGCAAGCTGTCGGACCTGTTCAACCAGAAGCTGCTGCTCCAGCTGTCCCTGGCCCTGTTCGTCGTCGGCTCCCTGCTGGCGGGCTTCTCCCAGGACGTGGGCCTGCTGATCTTCAGCCGCGTGGTGCAGGGCGTCGGCGCGGGCGGACTCACGGCTCTGGCGCAGATCGTGATGGCGGCCATCATCCCGCCGCGCAGGCTGGGCAAGTACGCCGGCGTCTTCGGAGCCGTCTTCGCGGTCGGCACCGTGGCCGGACCGCTCATCGGCGGCGTCCTGGTGGACACCTCCTGGCTCGGCTGGCGCTGGTGCTTCTTCATCGGCGTACCGTTCGCGCTGCTCGCCATCGCGCTGCTGCAGCGCACCCTGAAGCTGCCCACCGTCCGCCGTGAGGCGAAGATCGACTTCCTGGGTGCCTTCCTGATCGTCGCGGGTGTCTGCGCCCTGCTCATCTGGGTCTCCCTCGCGGGCAGCGAGTTCGACTGGATGTCGTGGCAGACCGCCGTGCTGACCGGCGGGGGAGTGCTGCTGCTGATCGCCGCGGTCGTCGTCGAGGCGCGCGTGCCGGAGCCGGTCATCCCGCTGGGCATCTTCCGCAACCGCACGGTGACGCTCACCACGGTCGCGAGCCTCCTCGTCGGTGTGGCCATGTTCGGCGGCACCGTCTTCCTCTCGCAGTACTTCCAGATCTCCCTGGGCAAGTCCCCGACCGTCGCCGGCCTGATGAGCCTGCCCATGATCCTCGGCCTGCTCGTCTCCTCGACCGTCGCCGGGCAGATCATCACCGCCACCGGCCGGTGGAAGGTGTACCTGGTCGCGGGTTCCGTCATCATGACGGCGGGCCTCGGCCTGCTGGCCACCATCGAGGCCGACACCCCCTTCGCCCTGCTCAGCGTCTACATGGCCGTCATGGGCGTCGGCGTCGGCATGCTGATGCAGAACCTGGTCCTGGCCGCGCAGAACGACGTTCCGGCGACCGAGCTGGGCGCCGCCACCTCGGTGCTCTCCTTCTTCCGGAGCATGGGCGGCACGATCGGCACCAGCGTGCTTGGTGCCATCCTCGCCAACCGGGTCGCCACCGAGATGACCAAGGGGCTGGCGGAAGCGGGCGTCCCGGCCGGGGCGGGCG
>NZ_LIRG01000940.1 GCF_001419695.1 Streptomyces prasinopilosus | reverse complement strand
CTCACCCTGCTGCCCCGGCCCCGCCCGGTCCGCACCGTCACCGTGTTCGTGGCGGCCGGGGAGCCGCTCGGCGCGCGGCCGTACGGCCGGGCCGCCGCGCCTCCGCCTCCCCAGGGCCCGTGGCGGCCGGAGCCGGACGCCACGCCCTGACCGCCACGGCGTACACCGGCAGCGCGAGGAGGAGCCCGGCCCCCGCCCCGAAACACACCGCGGGGATCAGCTCCCAGGGCTTCGCGGTCGCACCCCAGTAGTCCCACCAGCGCGAGGCCCGCCGCACGGCCCCCGCCAGCGCACAGCCGCCGAGCAGCGCGGCGGCCGCCCACCGGTCGGCCGCCGACAGGGCCGGCACGCCCGCGGGCCCCGCCGGGCCGGGCGCCGTCCGGCGCAGCGCCCGCGCCAGGAACACGGCGATCACCACCGCGGCCACGACCGATCCGCCGTACTGCAGGTACCAGTACAGCGGTGAGCCCGCGATCTCCTCCTCCAGGACGGGGAAGACCCGCGTTCCCCACCGGTCGGGATGCGTGAACTCGTCCCAGACCACGTGCGTCAGCGCGCCGAGGACGGCCGAGACGTACCAGCGCGCCACCAGGGGGACGCTCACCCGTGCGCGGGGCGTGCCGCAGCGCAGCAGGGCGGCCGTCCGCCCCTGCCGGGGCCGCGGCAGCAGCGCGACGAGCGGTTCGCGGAGCAGGAGCCACAGTCCCGTCAACGCCCAGGCGATGCCCACGTCGACGGTGAGGACACCCGGCGACGAGTGCGTGACGTCCCCGAACTCCATCGCCCCGGACAGAAGACCGGCGGCGTAGTAGGTCAGGTCCGGAGCGAGACTGCCCGCCACGAGTACGGCCGGCACCAGCGGTCCCCGGCCGGTCCCGTCGGTGCGCACGGCGGGCAGGACGGCCACCGCGTGGCTCAGCGTGAAAGGCAACCCGGCTCCTGGGGAGGGTGGTTGACCCGGCCCGTCGGCCCGGGTGCTCGGCGGGCCCCAGTATGCGCGGCGCGGCCGCCCCCGGCGGGGGAGGGGCCGGCTGTGGCCGACCGGTGAAGACCGGACGTGAACGGGTGCCCGGACAAAGGATGGTGCCGTAAGGTCGCGAGAGCCGCCGTGCCCGGTGCGGCCGGAGGAACGGACCGCAGCGCCATGACGGATCGTTACACCGGGGTGGTACAACCGATGGCTGTGGCCGGTCGTCACACCAGGCGACCGTGACGGACAGGGACGGACGCTCCGGCGTCCATGGGGAGGGGTTCACTCTATGGCGGCGCATTTCGGCAGGAGGCTGCGCAAGGGAGCGGCAACCACCGCCGTGGCGGCGGCCGCGGTGGCGGCCCTGTCCGCGTCCCAGGCTCCGGGCGTGCCGATCGGCGGCCAGGACGGCCGGACCTCCTCGGGCGCCGCCACGGAGCCGGACGAGGGCACCGGCGACCCCGGCGCGACCGGCAACTCGCCCTACTACACGGACCTGCCGCCGCTGAACAGCCCCAACCCCTCGCCGTCCGCGAGCTCCGGTCCGGTCGTGCAGGGCGCCGCCGAGGCGGGCATCCCCGCGACCGTCCTCGACGCCTACAAGAAGGCCGAAGCCGCGCTGCGCTCCTCCAGGCCCGGCTGCCACCTGCCCTGGCAACTGCTCGCCGCCATCGGCAAGGTGGAGTCCGGTCAGGCCCGCGGCGGACGCGTCGACGCCGACGGCACCACGACCTCCCCGATCATCGGCCCGCAGCTCGACGGCAACGGCTTCGCGCTCATCAAGGACACCGACGACGGCAGGTACGACGGCAACAGCGCCTACGACAACGCCGTCGGGCCCATGCAGTTCATCCCGTCCACCTGGGCGTGGGCCGGCCGCGACGGCAACGACGACGGCCTCGAGGACCCCAACAACATCTACGACGCCGCACTGGCCGCCGGCCACTACCTGTGCCGCTTCGACTGGGACCTGTCGGACCGGGCGGACCTCCGCAGGGCGATCCTCAGCTACAACAACTCGACGGAGTACCTGAACACCGTCCTGTCGTGGCTGGAGTACTACCGCAAGGGCACGCACGAGATCCCGGACGGCACCGGCACCGGCACC
>NZ_LIRG01000094.1 GCF_001419695.1 Streptomyces prasinopilosus | reverse complement strand
CCGCGCGCGTGCCTGTTCGACCAGGCGCTCCATGGCCTGGTTGCGGGTCTGCACGAGCGTCTTGGTCAGCCCCTTCAACTCGCCCCCGACCATCGACTTCAGACCCGCGCCGATCTGGCTGCCGAGGTGCCGGGACCTCACGGTCAGCCCGAAGACCTCCCCGATCACCTCCTGGACCCTGTACCCCGGGACGTCGTTCGTCGTGACCACCAGGACGTCGGTCCCGGGGCCCTGTCCACCGCCGTACTCCTCGATGCCCATGGCCCCCAGCTTCCCGGGGGGAGGGGCGCGGTGCAATCCTGGGTACGCCCGTGGAACCCGGGCCGGGACGGCTGCGTTGGTAGTTTTGGCACCAGCCTCCGCCCGTCCCCCTCAACCAGCAGGAGCCACTGCCCCGTGACCACCCTTGCGCTCGGCCCCGAGTGGCTGAGCCCGGACTACCTGATCGAGACCTTCAGCCTTCCCGGCATCCTGCTGATCGTCTTCGCCGAGTCCGGATTCTTCGCGTTCCTGCCCGGTGACTCCCTGCTGTTCACGGCGGGCCTCTTCGTGGCGGAGGGCAGCTACATCAGCCAGCCGCTGTGGCTGGTGTGCACGCTGATCACGATCTCCGCCGTCCTCGGCGACCAGGTCGGCTACATGATCGGCAAGTTCTTCGGCCCGAGGATCTTCAACCGCCCCCACTCCAAGGTCTTCAAGCAGGAGAACCTGGAGAAGGCCCACGACTTCATGGTGAAGTACGGCCCCAAGGCGATCGTCCTGGCCCGCTTCGTGCCGATCGTGCGCACCTTCGCCCCCATCACGGCCGGCGCCGGCCGGATGAAGTACGGCGTCTTCCTCACGTACAACCTCATCGGCGGCGTGGCCTGGGGCACGGGCATCACGGTCGCCGGTTACTGGCTCGGCCAGATCGGTTTCATCAAGGAGAACCTCGGGGCGATCCTCATCCTGATCGTCTTCCTCTCGGTGGTCCCGATCATCATCGAGTTCCTGCGGGAGCGGGCCAAGAACAAGCGCAACGACGGGGACGCGGTCGCGGAAGCCCCGCAGCAGGACGAGTACGAGGCGTACGCCGCCCGGCAGGCGGCCCCGTCCCCGTACGCCCAGCCGGTCATGGACGACGCCACGACCCAGCTCCGCCGTATCACCCCGGACGGGCCGCCGCCCCCGCAGCACCACCGGCAGGCCCCGCAGCCCCAGCACCGCCAGCAGGCCCCGCAGCCCCGGCAGCAGCCCTACGGCAACCAGGGCTACCCCCAGCAGCCCCAGCAGCCCCAGCCGTCGTACGGCCAGGGCGGTCACGGCCAGGGCGGCTACGACCAGCAGTACTACGGCGGCCAGTACCCCCAGGGGCAGCACCCCCAGCAGGGGCGACACCCCCAGCAGGGGCAGGGCGGTCAGGGGCAGGCCCCGGACCCCCGTCGGCAGCAGCCCTACGACCAGGGTTACTGACCCGCCTCACCGAACCCGTCCCCGGGGCGCGCCACCCGCGCGCCCCGGGGTTCCGTGTCTTCGGGGGCGGGCCGCCCGGGAAGGGGCCCGCCGCGCAACGGGCCCGGCCCGGAACCGTTCCGCCTCAGAAACCGCGTGTCCGCTTCGCCGCCCTGCGCTTCTCGGCGGAGCCGATCCGCAGGAACAGCCGGGAGATCTCCGCACCGAGGTTCACCCCGATCGCGATGGCCATGGCGAGCGCCACGGCCTTCGAGAGGGACACCAGGCCCGCGTCCACCTCGTTCTGAGCGATCGCCAGCAGACCGAAGTACGTGGCGGACCCGGGCAGCAGGGGCCCGATCGCCGCCGTGATGTACGGCAGCGCCGAGGCGAACTGGTACCGGGCCAGCAACTGCCCGAACAGCCCCACCAGTCCGGCCGCCGCGGCCGTGGAGGCCACCGGGGAGATCCCGCCCGCGTAGGCCATCGCGCCGTACACCACCCAGGCGACACCGCCGTTGAGGGTGACCAGCAGCACCGTGGACCGCTCCTGCTGGAGCAGCACCGCGAAGGCCAGCGACAGCCCGAGCGACGCGGCGATCTGCCACAGCGGCCGCTCGGACAGGACGAGCGCCGCGTCCGGGTTCAGTCCGGCGCCCAGCTGCACGCCGAAGTAGAGCACCACCAGCACACCGATCACGATGGCCGTGAAGAAGTACAGGACCTCCAGGAGCCGCGCGGCGGCGGTGATGTAGAAACCCGTCAGGCCGTCCTGCACGCCCGCCACCAGGGCCCGCCCCGGCAGCAGGGCGAACAGCCCACCCGTGATCACCGCGGACGCCTTCACGTCCGCGTGCGCCAGCGTCAGCGCCACGCCGATCGCGGCCGGCGGCATCGCGGCCACCGTGAACTGGTAGAACTCCGGCAGCCCCCGGTCGGCGCACTTCCACGCCAGCCGGTCGCCGAGCATCGCCCCCAGCGCGGCGGCGACGAACACCAGGGCACCACCGCCGACCAGCACCGAGGCCGAGCCCGCCAGCAGACCGCTGGCCGCGTTCAGCACCCAGGTGGGGTAGGGGTGCCGGTTGCGGCGGATCTCCGCGAGCCGCCGGTAGGCCTCCTCCAGGGAGAGGTGCGTCTCGTCGTCGCTGAGGTCGTCCACCAGCTGGTAGACGGCCGCGAGGCGGGTGTAGTCGGTGCCCCGGCGGCGCACCGTGCGCGACGCGGTCACCGGATCGTCCACCAGCGACGGCTGGTGGGAGATCGACAGCAGGGTGAAGGTGACGGTCGGCTCGCACCGGTCCAGGCCGTAGGAGCGGCAGACGGCGAACATCGCGCCCTCCACGTCCTCCGCGCCCTCACCGCCCGCCAGCAGCAGTTCCCCGATGCGCAGCGTCAGGTCGAGCACGCGCGGCACGACGACGAGCCCGGTCCCGCCGTGCCGCGCGTGCTCGACC
>NZ_LIRG01000939.1 GCF_001419695.1 Streptomyces prasinopilosus | reverse complement strand
TCGGTGTCCGCCGGTCCGGGGCGGGGCCGGGTGTCTTCACCCGTTCCCGCGACTGCGTCGTGAGCCTCATTGCCCACAGCGCTTTCGGCTCATGCCCCGTGCTCACACGGTCGAAACCAACGAGTAACGGCCATGTGCGCGGTTCCTCGCACACGAACGGAGCGAGGGGGTCCGGGCCGCCGTCCGCGCGGGGACTCCGGGCCGGCCGCCCCGGTCGCGGGCAGCCGTGCCCGCGCGTCCGGGGTGAGCCGTCCGAGCCGGGTCACCCTACGGCGGTTCCGAACCACGTGCCAAGGGCGTACGTCACACCGGCCGCCGCGCCGCCGAGGGCGAGCTGCCGCAGACCGCTGTACCACCAGGTCCGCGCGGTCACCTTGGCGACCAGCGCGCCGCACAGGAAGAGTCCCAGCAGGGCCACCAGCACGGCGGGCCACAGGGCGCTCGCGCCGAGCAGGTACGGCAGCACGGGGAGCAGCGCGCCGAGCGCGAAGGCGCCGAAGCTGGAGGCCGCGGCCACGGTGGGCGAGGGGAGGTCGCCGGGGTCGATCCCCAGTTCCTCCCGGGCGTGGATCTCCAGCGCCTGCTCGGGGTCGCGCGACAGCTGCCGGGCCACCTCGGCGGCGAGTTCCGGCTCGACGCCCCGGGCCTCGTAGAGGGCGGCGAGTTCGGCCTCCTCGTCCTGGGGGTGCTTGCGCAGCTGGTGCCGCTCGACGTCCAGTTCGGCCTCGACGAGCTCGCGCTGGGAGGCGACGGAGGTGTACTCGCCGGCGGCCATGGAGAAGGCGCCGGCCGCCAGGCCCGCGAGGCCCGTGATGACGATGGTCTGCTGCCCGAGCGAGCCGCCGGCCACCCCGGTCATCAGCGCGAGGTTGGAGACCAGGCCGTCCATCGCGCCGAACACGGCCGGGCGCAGCCAGCCGCCGTTGACGTCGCGGTGCGTGTGGTTGTCGCGGTGCGCCTCGTGCAGCGTCGCCTCGGTGTCGATGATGGCCATGCCGTTCCCCCGGGGAGTTCGCGAAAGCGTCTGCGAAGCCGGCGTCCCCGACGGCTGCTGCAGACCTCGATTTAGACAGGTTCTACTTTTTGAACAACGCCCAACCTACGCCTCCGCATTCCCTCCCGCCAGCAAGGAAAGGCTGGGCTAACCTGCGGTTTCGTCGATTCCGCCCCTCGTCCGCGGGAGGGCCGGGGCGGGTGCCGACCGGGTGACACCGGGGCCCGTGAGGCTGTTCCGGCCCCCGCACCGGGGACAGTTCCGCAAAGGGCTTCGCGCCTCTCGGGGCGCCCCTGAGAGGAGCCGCGCATGGCATCGACCGCCCGCATCCCCTCGCCCCCGGAGCCCGGGGACTCCCCCGGGCTCCGCGCACGGGCACGCGGCGCGCTGCTCGGCCTGGCCGTCGGCGACGCACTGGGCGCCCCGGCCGAGAACCTGAAACCCTCCGAGATCCGCGCCCGGTGGGGCCGCATCACGGGGTACGTGGCGGAGCACCCCGCGGGCACGGACGACACCGAGTACGCGATCCTGTCCGGCCTGCTGCTGGCCCGGCACGGCTCGGACCTCACCCCGGCGCAGGTCGGGGCGGCCTGGCACGAGTGGATCGCGGACCGTGCCGAGGGACGGTTCCGCGGCGCCGGGTTCAGCGAGCGCGGCACCCTGGAGAACCTCCGCCGGGGACTGGCCGCCCCCGTCTCCGCCCAGCACCGCCACGCCTGGAGCGACGGGCTGGCGATGCGGGCGGCACCGCACGGCGTGTTCGCCGCCGGCCGTCCCGCCGAGGCGGCCCGGCTGGTGGCGGTCGACGGCTCGGTCAGCCACGACGGCGAGGGCATCTACGGGGGCCGGGCGGTCGCGGCGGGCGTGGCGGCGGCGATGGCCGGAGCGCCGGTGGTCACCGTCGTGGCCACCGCGCTGGCCCTGGTGCCGGAGGACTCCTGGACCGCCCGCTCCCTGCGCCGCGCCGTCACCGCGGCCCACCGGGGCGAACGCGCGGTCCGCTCCGCGGTCGTGATCGGCGGCTACCCCTGGACCGACCTGGCCCCCGAGGCCGTCGCCCTCGCCTTCGGCGCGTACGCGGCGGCGGACGGGGACTTCGCGCAGACGGTGCTGACGGCCGTCAACATGGGCCGCGACGCGGACACCACCGCGGCGGTGGCGGGCGCCCTGGCGGGCGCGACCCGGGGCGTCGCCGCGATCCCGGAGGAGTGGGCGGCCGCGATCGGCCCGGCCCGCGGCAGCTGCCTCCCCGCGATGGCGGGCCACCACGTCCTGGACATCGCGGACCTGCTCGTCCCGGCCCCGGCCGGCACCACCACGGAGGCCCCGGCATGACCCTCTCCCCGCCGGACGCGACCCCCGCGTCCGGCGGGGAGAGGG
>NZ_LIRG01000938.1 GCF_001419695.1 Streptomyces prasinopilosus | reverse complement strand
TGGATCTGCACGTGGGCCCCGGTTCAGTACTTGGGGCCCACGTGCAGATCCATCAGGGCGACGGACGCCTTCTTGGCGACGGAGATGTTGAACGGGGCACCGTCACGCGTGCAGTGCGTCCACTCGACACCGAGGCGGTCCAGGGTGTCGGTATAGAGGGTCCGGATGTCGTTCGACTTGTTGGCGAAGAAGTACCGCGGGTATTCGTAGCGCTTGCGCTCACCTTGGACCATGCGAGTGGCCCAGTTCATCATTCGGCAGCCGTCGGAATGGATGAGTCCCCGGACGAATTCCCAGGGGTGGCTGTCGACGAGCTTCCGCTGCCAGGACTCGAGGACGATCGGCCGCTCGTGCTTTTTTCCGGGGCCATGCTGGGGGAAGAGACACCAGATGTGTTTCGAGTAGACCTTGATCTCTCTACAGCCTTTACGACGCACCTGGCAGACCGAGTTGTTGGGGAAGACGAGGCGCATGGCGCTCTCGCAGGCGTTCATGAGGCCGGGCCACGATTCAGCGCACACGACGGAGAGGCTCGGAGTTCGCATGGAACGGTTCTGGATGATATGTCCGTCGCCGAGGTAGAGCCCCAGCAGGTAGGCGTACGCGGTCTCGTCCAAGTCGCCCTCACAGCGGGGGCAGACCGGCTGGTGGGCTCCCGGGCATTCCCCGCGCTTGGCGCGATCGAGGTGCTTCCAGTAGCTGATCGTTCCCACCGGGACGCTGAGGTCCCGAGCTACGTCCGCATTCTTGGCGCCATTGCGGAGGAGTGTCAGGGCCTTTTGCCGCACCTGAGTGTCATGGACGTTCATGGAGCCACTGTTGGGCGCCGTCCATGGCGACACGCAGAAGATCGCCGAGGTTCACGAGAACGTGGACATCCGGCTTCCCGTGCGATCCTGGGAATCGAAGGAAAAGTGCCCCCGGTCGGACTCGAACCGACACTGTATGGGTTTTGAATCCATTGCCTGCTGCCAATTGGGCTACGGGGGCCTGGGAAACGAAGGCTGGCGGTCACCCGCCGTGCCCCCACCTTACCGCAGCTAGGTACGCTCTTGTCAGCAGTATCTGCCCGGCCCGCACCAAGGAGCCCCCGTGAGCGTCCCCGAGTCGCCCCAGCCAGTAGACGTGCCCGACGACGACAAGGCGCACGTGCCTCCGATGACGACGCGTGTCGTGATCGCCGAGGACGAGGCGCTGATCCGGCTCGATCTGAAGGAGATGCTGGAGGAGGAGGGGTACACCGTCGTCGGGGAGGCCGGTGATGGTGAGCGGGCGGTGGAGCTGGCCCGGGAGCACCGTCCTGATCTGGTGATCCTTGATGTGAAGATGCCGAAGCTGGACGGTATCTCGGCGGCGGAGAAGATCGCTGAGGAGAGTATCGCGCCGGTGTTGATGCTGACGGCGTTCTCGCAGCGTGATCTGGTGGAGCGGGCGCGGGACGCGGGTGCGATGGCGTATCTGGTGAAGCCGTTCTCGAAGAGTGATGTGGTGCCGGCGATCGAGATGGCGGTGTCGCGGTTCACGGAGTTGCGGGAGTTGGAGCGTGAGGTCGCGGATCTGAGTCTGCGGCTGGAGACGCGGAAGCTGGTGGACCGGGCGAAGTCGGTGTTGCAGACGGTGTACGGGTTGTCGGAGCCGGCGGCGTTCCGGTGGATCCAGAAGACGTCGATGGATCGGCGGATGTCGATGCAGCAGGTGGCGCAGGCGGTCATCGATGACGCGGAGGAGAAGAAGGCGTCGAAGGGGTCGTAGTCGTCTGTGGGGTGTGCTGCTGAGGCCCGGTTCCCTTTGGGGAGCCGGGCCTCGGTGCTGTGCTGTGGTGCTTTGTGTGTGGGGGTGGGGGTGGGTCAGTCGACGC
>NZ_LIRG01000937.1 GCF_001419695.1 Streptomyces prasinopilosus | reverse complement strand
GTGCGTCCGGAGGCCTCGATGCGGGCGCGCAGCGCGGGCTTGATCTCGCGGACGGCGGCGGCGAGGTCGTCGGGAGCGGTCTCCCAGTGCGGGAGGGCGGGGAGGGCGTCGCGTTGCGTCCCGGTGGTCGGTGTCATGGCCCGGCTCCTTTGGTCAGGACTCCTTACTAGATGGTCAACGTAGCCGTGCGCCCCCGTTTGGGCAAGGGTCCTGACTAAAATCCCCGGCATGCCACTGGCCAAGCCGTCACTCGAGATGCTGCGCGCGCTGACCGACGAGAACGTGCTGCGCGCCCTGATGGAGGAAGGGCGCCTGACCCGCGCGGAGATCGCCGCCCGGACCGGGATCTCCAAGCCGACGGTCTCCGACAGCGTGCGGCGGCTGAGCGAGGCCGGCCNNGCCGACCCGGCCGCGGCCGGGTCGGCACCTACTACTCGCTGGCCGCGGACACCGGGGCGGCGCTGGTGGCGAGCATCGGCCCCGACGGCGTCGTCGCGGAGACGGTCGACGCCTTCGGCGCCGCCACCGCCCGCGCCGAGGTCGCCCTGGGGCGCGCCCCGGGCCCGGACGCGACCGCACGGGCCCTGACCGAAGCGGTCGCGCTCGTCCGGCCCCGCGCGCACGGCCGGCTGCGTACGGCCGTGATCAGCGCGGCCGATCCGGTCGACCGCGCCAC
Organism: Streptomyces prasinopilosus; assembly: GCF_001419695.1. Lineage (GTDB taxonomy): Bacteria > Actinomycetota > Actinomycetes > Streptomycetales > Streptomycetaceae > Streptomyces > Streptomyces prasinopilosus. The sequence goes on along the minus strand of NZ_LIRG01000937.1, from coordinate 3,744 downwards.
CGGACGCCTGGTGCACCTGCCGGACGCCCCGTTCCTGGTCGGGGACCTGGACCCGGCGGCGGTGCTGGCCGGCCCGGTCGACGGGACGGTGCTGGTCGACAACGACATCAACTGGGCCGCCCGCGCCGAACGCGCCACCGGAAGCGCCCTCGGCGTCGACGACTTCGTCTACGTCCACCTCGGCGAGGGACTGGGCTGCGCGGTGGTCACCGACGCGGAGGTCCGCCGCGGCCACCACGGGCTGGCCGGCGAGATCGCCCACCTCTGCACCGAGGGACCCCGGGGCAGGGCGATGCCCCTCACCGAGGTCTTCGCCGAACTCGGCCTGCGCCGCGCCGGGTCCACCGCCATCGACGTCGACGCCCTGCGCACGGCCGCCCTCGGCGACTCCGCGCCGGCGCGGCGGACCCGCGACGCGCTGGCCCGCGCCGTGGGCGGGGTGCTGGCGGCGGCGGTCGCCCTGGCGGACCCCCGGCTGATCGTCCTGGGAGGCGCCTGGGGCGCCGAGCCGGCCGTCGCCGAGGCGGTCCGCGCCCACTTCGCCGCACTGCCCCGCAGCGTGCCGGTCGCGGCGGCCCGGGTCCCCGAACCCGCCCTAGCCGGTGCCCGCGCCCGCGCCGTGGAGGTCCTGCGCACCGCCATCATCGCCGCGCCGCGCCCGGAGGCGTCCGCCTGACCCGAGGCGCCGGTGGCGTGCCGGGGCGGGGGCCCGGCGACTTGCCCCGACCGCCCGACGGGGTTGCACTGGAAGGGGAGCCGTCACGACGGGAGTCCCCGCCGGGGCCGGGTCGAGTTCCCCTCCTTCCCCCGACCAGCCGCCCGACCGGCCGCGCGACCGGTTCGCGTCCGAAGGACGCACCGTGGAGCCGCACGGCTCCGGGGAAGCGACCGTGCCCGACGCCGAGGCGGTGGCGCGGCCGACGGACGCGTACCGGTGAGGACGACTGCCATGACCGATTCGGCGACCACCCGGGAGATCACCGCCGCGGTGGTGCGGGAGAAGGGCTCCTTCGAACTCGCGCCCGTCCTGCTGGACGCCCCGCGCGACGACGAGGTGCTGGTGCGGATCGTGGCCACCGGCCTGTGCCACACCGACCTGGTGGTGCGCGACCAGGTGTACCCGGTGCCGCTCCCCGTCGTCCTCGGCCACGAGGGCGCCGGCGTCGTCGAATCGGTGGGCGCGGCCGTGGAGAAGGTGGCACCCGGGGACCACGTCGCCGTCAGCTTCCTGCCCTGCGGCCGGTGCCGGCCCTGCTTCGACGGATCACCCGCGAGCTGCGCGAACTTCAACGCCATCAACTTCGCCGGCCAACGCCCCGACGGCTCCCACGCGCTCCGGTCCGCCACGGGGGACGGCACGCTCCACGACCGGTTCTTCGGGCAGTCCTCCTTCGCCACCCACGCGGTCACCAGTGAACGCAACACCGTCAAGGTCCGCGCCGACGCGCCGCTGGACCTGCTCGGCCCCCTCGGCTGCGGCATCCAGACCGGCGCCGGCACGGTCCTGCGGGCACTGGAGGTGGGGGCCGGCGCGACCTTCGCGGTGATGGGCGCGGGCGCGGTCGGCCTGAGCGCGGTGATGGCCGCCCGGGTGACCGGCGCGACCACGGTCGTCGCGGTCGACGTGCTGCCCGCCCGGCTGGAACTCGCCACCGAACTCGGGGCGACACACGTGGTGAACGGACGGGAGAAGGACGCCGTCGACGAGATCCGGCGGATCACCGGCGGCGGCGTCGACTTCGCCCTCGACACCACCGGACTGCCCGCGCTCATCGGGCAGATGGTGGAAGCGCTGCGGCAGCGCGGAACCGGGGCGGTCCTCGGAGCCTCCCGCGCCGACGCGGTGATCGGGCTGCCGGCCAACGCGTTCATGCAGAGCTGCAAGACGCTGATGGGCGTCGTGGAGGGCGACAGCGTCCCGGACGTCTTCGTCCCCCAACTCCTCGACCTGCACCTGCAGGGCCGCTTCCCCTTCGACCGGCTGGTCCGCTTCTACGACTTCGACCGGATCGACGAGGCCGCGGCGGACGCCGCGTCCGGCGCCGCGGTCAAGCCGGTCCTCCGCATCGGCTGAGGCGCCCGCGACGCCCGCAACACCGGCGGCACCGCGGGCGGGCGACCGGCGACCACCCGCGACGCCGCCGGTACTCCGAGCGGACGACCCTCACCGAGAACGCGGTGTCCGGCAAGGAGAAGCCGGACCGTCCCCCGAGGAGTGGTGACCGACCCCGAAGGGGACGGTGGCCGGCGGGAGCGGTCACGCCGAGGGGCCGGAGGGATCCCGCACCGGGTGCCGGCCGCCGTCCGCCTCCCCCGGGCGGACGGCCGGGGCCCCGCCGGGGCCGTCGTGCGCGTTGCGGGACAGGCCGACGGCGAGGAGCGCGACGTCGTCGTCGAGGTGCTCCTCGGTGTACCGGTACAGGTCACCGAGCAGGGCGTCCAGCACGTGGTCCGGGTCCGGCGGGAGGGGGCGGGACAGCCGCGGGACGGGATCGTAGAAGACCCCGCGGCGGTCGCGGGCCTCGACGACGCCGTCGGTGAACAGCACCAGGACCGCCCCCTCGGGCAGGGCGTACCGGTCGACGGGGACGTCCGGGGGGACGTCCGGGACGCCGAGGTCGGCCAGACCCAGCGGCAGCGAGGGCGTGGCCGGCTCCAGCGGGCGGGCCCGGCCGCGATGGACCAGCAGCGGCGCCGGATGCCCCCGGTTGGCCGTGCACAGGGTGGAGCCGTCGGCGGACAACTCGGCGATGACGGCGGTGGCGAACGTCTCGAGTCCGGCCCCGCCCTCGGCGCGCTTGACCTCCTGCATCCGCTCCTCCAGCCAGCGCACCACGCCGGGCAGGTCCGGAGCACGGCGGGTGGCCTCGTGGAAGGTGCCCAGCAGCGCGTTGACGGTCCGGACCGCGCCCAGGCCCTTGCCCCGGACATCGGCGATCATCAGCCGGACGCCGTGGGACGTCGGGTGGATCGCGTACAGGTCGCCCCCGACGGCGGCCTCCCGCGCGGCGGCCTCGTACCGGACGGCCACGGTCAGCGGCCCGATCCGCCCGGGAGGTGAGGGGAGCACCGCGCGCTGGAGGACCTCGGCGACCTCCCGGGTGTTCCTCAGCTGCCGCCGCTCGCGGGCCAGCAGCCGGTTGACCACCGCGGCCAGGAGGGTCAGCGTGACGAAGGTGGAGAACGGGACGATGTCGTCGACGCCGAACGGCAGCCTGCCCCGCACCAGCGGCAGGAGGACCGCGGCGAGGAGCGCCGCCCCGCCGGTGGCGATCGTCCCGGCCAGGGAGAGCCAGGGCGCGACCAGCACGGGGGCGGCCGCCAGCAGGGGGAACACCCTCATGCCTCGCGGGGTGAGGAAGTCCAGGGCGAACACGACGAGGATCAGCGCGGCGGGCAGCGCTCGGAGCCACCGCCTTCCGCGGGGCTGGGGCGCACGGGTGGGGCCCATTCTCCTGCGCTCCGGAGGTGTGCCTGGACGGAATCCGGGTTTCAGTCTCTGCCGCATCCCCGGCCGCGGCGACCGGAGCGCCGCGTGCGAGGTACCGGGTCCGTGCCGACGCGGCGGTGGGGCGGTCGCCGACGGCCGCTTTCCGCCGCCCCCCTCAGGGGCCGTCTCCCTCGGGGGGCGCGACGGGGCACGGGCACGGCGGGGCACGGCTGTCCGCCGCCGGCGTGGGGCACAGGCGCCGGTCCCGGCGGGCCCGGGGGACCGGAGGGGGCGGGTCCGGGGGCCCGCCGGGG
>NZ_LIRG01000936.1 GCF_001419695.1 Streptomyces prasinopilosus | reverse complement strand
ACCGGCCTCACCAGGCCCGGGACCAACTCCCGCCCGACGTGAGCGAGGAACCCGCCGCCGAACGCCAGCGCGGCCATCCCGGCAAACTCCTACGCACCCGCATCCTCGGCGGAGCGATCAACGAGTACCGATATGCGGCTTGACCAGCAGCGATGGCTTTCCAAGCGGCACAGTGTCCTCGAACGGCGTGACCACCTCGAGACGGAATCAGGACGCACGCGTCTGCGTCCGGCACCTTCAGCACGATCCGCGTCCGGGGCTCTTGGTCCTCGGCAACCTCGGCGATGAACACGTAGGGACCGTTGCCGTTGCGGAGCTGGCCGGAGTTGTGGTCCGTCGCAAACTCCCGCTCGTAGCCCAGCTCTTGGAAGAACTTCGCCGCCGGGCTCGTATCAGTCGGGGGCCCCTGGGCGTTGCGCTGTGACGCTACGGGTATCGGCTTCCGCACTGCTCCACTGGGACAGCAGGCGCAAGGAGGTCTCGGACGGGCTACCGGGTTCGGTGCCGTAGACGAAGAGGATCTGGTCCGGGTCGTCTCCGGGGGTGAGGGCCTGGTAGGTAACGGTGAGGTCGCCGACGAGCGGGTGGCGGTAGTCCTTGGTGCCGGTCGTGCGCCTGTGGACCTTGTTGTCCGACCAGAAGCGACGGAATTCCTCGCTGCGTATGGACAGGTCACCGACCAGGGCGCTCAGAGCCGGGTCGTCCGGGTGGCGGCCCGCTTCGAGGCGGAGCATAGCGGCGGTGTCCGCGGCGACGCGGTTCCAGTCCCGGTACAGCTCGCGCGCGTGCGGGTCGAGGAAGACGAAGCGGGCCTGGTTCCGCTCGGCCGCGGGGAGCGCCCGGAAATCGGTGATCAGCCGTCCGGCCAACTGATTGTGGGCCAGCATGTCGAGGCGCCGCCCGAGGACGAAGCCCGGGCGGCAGGTCTGCTGGAGGGTCTCCAGCAGGTCCCAGGTGGCGGCGTGGACCCGCTGGGGGCGGGGACGTCGGCGGGCGGGCCCGGGCCGGCGCCGGGCGAGGACGTGCAGATGGCTGCGCTCCGCGTCGTCCAGGTGCAGGGCGGTGGCGAGTGCGTCGAGGACCTCTGCGGAGGCGCTGCGGCTGCGGCCTTGTTCGAGGCGCGTGTAGTAGTCCACGCTCACCCCGGCCAGCCGGGCGAGTTCCTCCCG
>NZ_LIRG01000935.1 GCF_001419695.1 Streptomyces prasinopilosus | reverse complement strand
TCCCCGCCCCGTGCGGCCCGCCCAGAGGAGTTCGGGGCGCAGGGGGTGGTACCGGTCGGTGCGCCCGCGCGCCCTGTACGCCGCACGGGCGATTCCCGTGCTGATCAGCGGCCTTTACGACACGCTTAACTTACGGTTTCGTAACCTACGGATTCGTAGCCTACGATTCCGTAGGTTGCCGGTGCCGCTCGCCGGCGACTCGTACTGCCCCCGTCCCCTGGAGTACCCATGTCGCTCACCTCCCCCCATCTCGGCAGCCCCTCCGTCTGGACCGATGCCCGGCTGCTGTACGCGCTGGAGGAAGTGGTCGAGAAGGAGCTCAACCGGCATCTGAAGGTCGCCAAGGACTGGATGCCGCACGAGTACGTGCCGTTCAGCGACGCCCGCAACTTCCCCGGGTTCTTCGAGGACGGCGAGGCCTGGGAGAAGAAACAGTCCAAGGTCACCGAGGTCGGCCGGATCGCGCTGGTGGTGAACCTGCTGACCGAGGACAACCTGCCGAGCTACCACCACGAGATCGCCACGCTGTTCGGCCGCGAGGGCGCCTGGGGCACCTGGGTGCACCGCTGGACCGCGGAGGAGGGCCGGCACGGCATCGTGATGCGGGACTACCTGCTCGCGTCGCGGGCGGTGGACCCGGACAAGCTGGAGCAGTTCCGCATGGCGCACATGAGTGAGGGCTTCGAGTCGGACAACCGGCACTCGATGCTGCACTCGATCGCCTACGTCGCGTTCCAGGAGCTGGCCACCCGCATCTCGCACCGCAACACCGGCCACCAGTCCGGTGACCCGGTCTGCGACCGGATGCTGGCCCGCATCGCGACCGACGAGAACCTGCACATGGTCTTCTACCGGAACCTGCTCAAAGCCGCCTTCGAGCTCGCCCCCGACCTCACGATGCAGGCGGTGCGGGACGTCGTCGTGAACTTCCGGATGCCGGGCCACGGCATCCCCGGTTTCGAGCGGGCCGCGGCGCAGATGGCGATCGGCGAGGTCTACAACCTGCGCATCCACCTCGACGACGTGCTCCAGCCGGTGATCCGCTTCCTGAGGGTCATGGAGATCGACGGGCTCGGCCCCGAGGGCGTCAAGGCCCAGGAGGAGCTCGGCCTCTTCCTCGACGGCCTGGACTCCGAGGCGAGCAAGTTCGACGAGAAGCTCGCGGCGCGCAAGGCGCGGATGGCCGCGCGGGCGGCCGGCTGACCTCCGTTCCCCGGCCCGCCGTCGTCCCCCCGGTCCGGGTCCGTCCTCGGAGCCGTCGCGGTCCCGGTGGCCGGCCGTCAGCACCGGGACGTGCGCCGCAGATCCAGCCGCTCCTTCTCGGAGAGGCCGCCCCAGACGCCGAAGCGCATGTCGTTGGTCATGGCGTAGTCGAGGCAGGCGGCCCGGATGGGGCACAGACCGCAGATCCGCTTGGCCTCACGGACCGAGCTGCCGGGCTCGGGGAAGAAGAAGTCTCCCCCGGTCTGCGCGCACAGGGCCTCCTCCTGCCACGCGAGGTCGGGTGACGCGATGGTGTCGATGTGCATGCCCGCCAGCGTGCGGGGCGCCGCGTTGATCCGTCGTTGATCGACCGTTTTTCACCTCCCCTCACTCTGGCGGGC
>NZ_LIRG01000934.1 GCF_001419695.1 Streptomyces prasinopilosus | reverse complement strand
AGTACGTCGACCCGGGCGAGGGCCCGCTGCGCAGCCGCCCCCAGCGGCAGGTCTCCCGGCAGCAGCCCCCGCAGCGCCGTCCGCAGTCCCAGCCCGGTTCCGGCCGTGGCCGGAACCGGGCTGGGACTGCGGACGGCGCTGCGGGGGCTGCTGCCGGGAGACCTGCCGCTGGGGGCGGCGGCGCAGCGGGTCCTCGCCCGGGTCGAAGTACTGGACCTGGGTCTGCTCGTTGCGGTCGCGGGCCGCGCGCATCTGGTTCTGCCACGGGTGCGGGTCGTCGGACCCGGGCTGTCCCTGACCGTCCTGGCCGGGCGGCACCGGGGGCATGACGGCGGTCGGGTCGGCGGCTCCGGAGGGGCCGCCGGGGCCCGCCGGGGCGTTGCCGGTCTGCGGCAGGACGCTGGTCGCGCCGTCGGGGTCGTACGCGCCCCCGGTGTGCGGCAGCACCTGCGTCGGGTCGGCGGACCCGGGCACGCCGGGCGCGCCGGGTGTGCCGGGCACGGGCGCGGGGTCGGGGTCGGGCATGAGGAGCGCGCCGACGTTCTCCGCGGCGGAGATCTGCGCGGCGTTCGCGTGCACGCCGATGCCGTCGGCGACGACCCGCAGGCCGCGCGCGAGGTTCTCGGCGCTGGGCCGCCGCTCGGGGTCCTTGCTGAGGCAGCGCTCGATGATCGTCCAGAGCGGGTCCGGGACGGTGGAGGGACGGCGCGGTTCGGCGCTCAGGTGCTGGTGCAGCACCTCCAGGGCGGAGCCGCCGGAGAACGGCGGGCGGCCGGTGACCAGTTCGTACAGCAGGATGCCGGCGCCGTAGATGTCGACGGCGGAGGTCTGCGGACGGCCCTCGGCGGACTCGGGCGCGATGTACGCGGGCGTGCCGACGAACTCGTGGGTGCGGGTCAGCCCCGGGGAGTCGGCCAGCCGGGCGATGCCGAAGTCGGTCAGCATCGGGTGCAGCGCGCCGCCGTCCTGCCGGAGCAGCACGTTGGCGGGCTTCAGGTCGCGGTGCACCACGCCGTCGGCGTGGCTGGCGCCGAGCGCGTCGGCGATCTGGGCGGTCACGAGGGCGGCGGCCGCGGGGGTGAAGGGGCCGTTCTCGCGCAGGTACCGGTGCAGGTCGGGACCCTCGACGAGGTCCATGACCAGGGCCAGCAGATCGCCCTCGACGACCAGGTCGCGGACCCGGACGATGTTGGGGTGGGTCAGTCTGAGCAGGACGGAGCGTTCCCTCAGGAAACGCATCACGATGTCCGCGTCGTTCGCGAGCTCCTCCTTGAGGACCTTGATCGCGACGGTCTCTCCCGGCCGGCCGGGCACTGCCGCCTCGGCCCCCGCGGTCTCCCGCTGGCGGGCTCGCCAGACGGTGCCCGTGGCGCCGCGTCCGATCGGCTCCTCGAGCAGGTACTTGCTGCCTACCGGCCGCACGTCATGCGCTCCCTGCTGCTTGCTTGGCTGGCGTACACCGTGATGCGTCGTGCTCGGAAATGTTCCGCCCCACTGTAATGCCGCGACGCGGGGCACCGGCCTGGCATCGTCGACGACTTCCCTCCCGTGTTCCCGTGCGGGTACGACGCGGCCCCTCCCCCGGGCGGGCCCGGACCGGGCCCGGCGGAGCCCGGACGGGACCCGGCGGAGGCCGCGGGACCCCGCCCGTGTTCGGGGGAAGACGCCCGACCCGGTCCGTTGGTTGCCAGGGGCCGGACGTGACCGATCTCAAGTGGCGCCGGAACGATCCTCCACGACGCATGGGGCAGGCATTTTTGAGGGCAGAGCCGACCAATCAAGATCATTTGATGCGGGAGGGCGGGCGTGTTGTCGGTGGCAGGTGCGAGGATGCCTGCAGTACTGGCCGTACGTGCGCGTGTGGTGGTGGGGGAAGTCCGCGGTGGGGGACCGCGGGGCGGTTCCGTCCTCCGCACCGCGGGCGCTCGCGCAGAAGGGACCGCTCACGGCGATGCAGATCCGGCTGACCGTGGTAGATCCGCTGGGTTTGCCCTCCCCCGCGCGAGGCCATGTGGTCGTCACCGCCCCCGCCGGTACGGCCCTGGCGGCGGTGGCCGCCGCGCTGGTCTCCGCGGTCTCCGGCGGCGACGGCTCCTCCGGTTCCGCGGGCTCCTCCGGCATCCCGGTGCTGTACGCCGGCGACCAGCGGCTGGACGCCCAGCGCTGCACCCTCGGCGAGCCCCCGCTGATCGACGGCGCGGTGCTGGCCGTGGGCGCCCCCGGGGAGCCGGAGCCGCACCCCGAGCTGGACGACGCCCCGACCAGGCTCCACGTCGTCGCCGGCCCCGACGCGGGCGGCGTCCACCTGCTGCACGGCGGTGAGATCCGCATCGGGCGCTCGGCCGACGCCGACGTGCCGCTCGACGACCCGGACGTCTCCCGGCTGCACTGCGCGGTGACGGTCGGCCCGGACGGCAGGGTCTCGGTCGCCGACCTCGGCTCCACCAACGGCACGACCCTGGACGGCCGGCGGGTGGGCTCCCGTCCGGTCGGTCTGTCCCCGGGCGCGCTGTTGCGGATCGGCGAGTCGGCGCTGCGGCTCACCCCGGCCGCGGGGCCGGGGGCGCGGGCCCGGACGACGCCGGACGGCGAGGGGCACGTCCGCGTGCCGGAACCGCCCGCGGAGGCGTTTGCGGAGCCTCCCGCGGGAGCGGCAGCGGGGGCCGGGCCGGCGGCCGTGCGCCCGCCGGACGGGCCCACGCACCACGGCTACGGTTCCCCGGGGCCCCGGACCGTGGGAGAGGCCCCGCTGGTGCCCGGTCAGGGCGGCGCACCGGGGATCGAGGACCACGGGACGGGCAGCGCTCCGGGCACGGGCTCCGGCACCGATGCCGGTCCCGGCACCGGCTCCGACACCGGCACCGGCTCCGACTCCGGAAGCGCGGGCCGCGACGGCGGGGACGACCGCAGCGGGCGTACGGTCCCCCCGGCCTCCCGGGGTGAGGCGCCGCGGGTTCCCGGGGGTCGCCGGGTGACGCAGCCGGGGTCCGCCGACGGCGGGTCCGGCCCGGCGTCCGGTGCCCGCGCGGGCGCGCCCACCGGATCCGGCACCGGTGACGGGTTCGCCTCCCGGCCGGTCTCCCCCGGCTCCCGGCCCGCCGGGGGCCACGAGGACACGCCGGCGCACGGCACCGGCCCGGTCGACGCGGGCCTCGCCCCCCGGCCCTCCGGCGGACGCCGGCGCGGCGGGCTCTCGGCGTGGGCGCGCCGGCTGACCGGAGGGCGTCCGGAGCCGGAGGAGAGCGCCGGGCCGGAGGCGTACCGCGGCACGGAGGCGGCCGGTGCCGCCCCGGCCGAACCGGTCCTCGCCCCGCCCGGCCCGCCCGAGACCTGGCCCGACCCCGCCACGCTGCTGCTGACCGCGCTGGGCCCCGGGCCCCGCCTGTGGGAGCGCGGGCCCGGCCACCCGGAGGCCCTGGCGGTACGCCTCGGCACGGCCGACCGGGCGGTCCCCGGCGGTTCGGGACTGCTGCCCGCCGTACCCGTGACGTCGGGGCTGCGCGAGGTGGGCTCGCTGGGCCTGGCCGGTCCGCGCGAGCGGCTCTCCGGACTGGCCCGCGCGGTGCTGGCCCAGCTCGCCGCACTGCACTCCCCCGACACGCTGGAGATCGTCCTGATCACCGCCGACCCCTCCCGCGGCCTGGAGGAGCGCACCGCGGAATGGGCCTGGCTGGGCTGGCTGCCGCACGTGCGGC
>NZ_LIRG01000933.1 GCF_001419695.1 Streptomyces prasinopilosus | reverse complement strand
GGTGAACGCCTCCGAGGCGAGGTCCTCCGCGGTGTGCGGGTCGCGGCAGCAGGTGCGGGCGTAGGCCAGGACCGCCGGAGCGTGGCGGCGGTAGAGCTCCTCGATCGCCCCGGCGTCCCCGTCCTCGCGCACGGCGGACGTCAGCAGTGCGTCACTCCGCCGGTCCTCGGCGCCGCCCGCCCGGTGCTGGCCGTGCCGGCCCGACGCCCCGTCCTGCCGGCCGGGGTGGGCGTCACCGCGGTTGGTCATGCCTCGTGCGCTCCGAATTCGTACGGTTGTCGGTGCGCAGTCTTCCAGACGGGCCGGAGCCCGTTGTCCGCAGCCTTCCGCCGGTACGCCGGGGCGGGAGGAGGGGAACCCGGAAGGGCGGCCGGTGCCCCGCCTCCCGGGGCACCGGCCGCCGTCCCGCACGGGCGGCGGTGCTCAGACCGCCTGTCCCTTCAGTGACGTCAGGTGGGCGAAGACGACGACGTTGGCGGAGTAGCCGCTCTTCTCGTCGAAACGTCCGCCGCACGTCATGAGTCTGAGTTCCGGGCGACCGGTGGCCCCGTACACCTTGTCGTCCGGGAACCCGTCCTTCGTGTACGTCTTCACCTCGTCGACCGTGAAGAGCGCGATGTGCCGGTCGGCCCGGGTGACCTTCACCGTGTCGCCCCGGCGCATCGCGTTGAGGTTGAGGAAGATCGCCGGCCCCGTGCGGGTGTCACGGTGTCCGACGAGCAGGGACGTGCCCGCTTCTCCGGGGGAGGGACCGTCGCGGTACCAACCCACCAGCCCCGGCCGGTTCAGCGGGGGAGCGTCGAGCCGGCCCTCCTCGTCGAGACCGAGACCGGTGACCGGGGCCTCGACGAAGAGGGAGGGGATGGTGACCTTCACCGGCCGCGAGGGCCGGGGGGACTGCCGCGGCGGTGCCCCGCCGCCCGCGGCGTCGTCCGCGCGGACGGCGGTGGCCTGCGGTTCGCCGGACGAGTCCGACATCATCCGGCCGATCCCGGTCAGCAGGGAGAAGGTCACCGACAGCGTCATGGTCAGACGGAACGCGCGACTCGGCCCCCGCCTCCGCCGCCGTCGTCGCTGTGCCGGCCGTCGTCGCTGTGGTGGCCGTCGGCTGTGGGAGTTATGCCTCGTTGCGGGCACGACGGCGTGCGGATCGGCGGACCATGACCAGGGCCGCGAGTCCGGCCGCGCCGGCGGTCAGGGCGGTGGTGGTGCCGACGCCCGAGTCCTCCTCGGCGCTGAGGTTCTCCATGTCCGGGACGCCGCCGCCTCCTGCCGGCACGGCACCGGACGGCCTGCGGTAGTCCGTTCCGGGGGTGGTCTCCGCCGGGCTGGGGCGGCTGTCGGCGCGCCGGTCGCAGTCGACCCTGAAGCTCCTTTGCCTCGGGCCCGACGGGACGGTCCACACCAGCTGGTACGTGCCCTCCGGGAGCAGGTACCTCTCGCTGGTGGCCGAGCCGTTCACCAGCGGCAGCGTGCTGGCCAGGGTGTCGCCCGGAGGAACGGTCGGGGGCTGGGCGGTGATCGTCCAGGGGACCGCCGGGTACGACTCGAAGTTGGTGGCGACGAGGGTGAACGCGCAGACCTCGACCCCGTCTTCACCACGTGAGTGCCAGCCGGCCGAGCGGACGTCGAGGTCGCCGCTGTCTCCGGGGGCGGCGTGGGCGGCGGGTGCGCCGGCCAGGGTGGCCGCGGCGGTGGCGACCACGGCGGCCACCGTGGTGCCCGCACGGACGCTGCGGAGGCGGAGAGAAGCGGAAAGGCTCATGCTGGGCTCCTTCAAGCTGAGATGATTGTCGTACGGATCAGCTGAGTGCCCATCAGATGCCATGCGCCGTCGGAAGGCTGTGCCGAAACACCGCAAGCCTCCGCAATTGCCCTGATTAGCCGAGGGGGGCCGACACGGGCGGCCGGGCGGGCGTGAACGGTCCGATCCGCACGCGGAAGGCGGCCCG
>NZ_LIRG01000932.1 GCF_001419695.1 Streptomyces prasinopilosus | reverse complement strand
GCGGGCGGACGGGGCGGCGGAACGGTCCGCCGGACGACGGACCACGGCACGCCCGGCCGCAGTGTCCCCGGCCGCGGTGTCCCCGGCCGTGACACGTCCGGCCGTGACACGTCCGGTCGCGGCGCGCTCGGTCGGGGGACCCGTGACCGTGTGGCGTCCGGTCGTGGAGCCCGGCGGCTTCGGGGGCTGGTGCTGCTGGGCACCGTGCTGGTCCTGATCCTCCTCGGCGGTGCCGGTCCGGCGAGCGCCCACGCGGCGCTCCGGGGAGCCGATCCCGAGGACGGAAGCGTCGTCGAGTCCGCCCCCCGGCACGTCACCCTGACGTTCACGGAGTCCGTCGCCCTGCTCGACGACTCGTTCCGGATCTACAGCCCCGACAACCACCGGGTGCCGCTGGACGAGCCGGAGCACGCCGACGGCAGGTCCGACACCGCACGCATCGGCCTGCCCGGCGGACTCGACGACGGCACCTACACGGTCGCCTGGCGGGTGGTCTCCGCGGACAGCCACCCCGTCTCCGGCGCCTTCACCTTCTCCATCGGGAAACCCTCGCCCTCCGCACCGGCGGCACCCGCGGACCCGGCGGAGCACCCGATCACCGCGAGCCTCTACGACACCGGCCGCTACCTCGCGTACATCGCCGCCGCGCTGCTCATCGGCACGGTGGCGTTCGCGGCCCTGTGCCGGCCCCCGGACACCGCCCCGCTGCGGGCGCCGCTGGTCACGGGCTGGTGGACGCTGCTGACGTCCACCGCGGTGCTCCTCGTGCTGCGGGCGCCGTACGAGAACGGGACGTCCCCGGCGACGGCGTTCGACCTCTCGGCCTTCACCGGCGTCCTCACCGGGCGGCCGGGCGTCGCGCTGCTGGCCCGGCTCGCCCTGCTGGTCCTGGCGGCGGCGGTCTTCCCGCGCCTGTCCCGTCCGCGGCGCGACCGCGGTGGGCCGGACGGCAGGACGTCCCCCGCCCGGCTCGCCGCGGGCACCGTCCTGGCCGTGGCCCTCGCGCTGACGTGGGCGTCGGCCGAGCACGCCTCGGCCGGTATCCAGGTCCCGGTGGCGATGACCTCGTCCGTGCTGCACCTGCTGGCGATGGCCTGCTGGCTCGGCGGCCTCACGGCCCTGCTCATCGTCCTGTTCCGCGCCGGCACCCCGCCGCCCGTCACCACGGTCACCCGCTTCTCCCGTCTGGCCTTCCTCTCGGTGACGGTCCTCGTCGTCACCGGGGTCTACCAGTCCTGGCGGGGCCTCGGCTCCTGGACGGCGCTCACGGACTCCTCGTACGGGAGGACCCTGGCCGTCATCACGAGCTTGACGGCCAGGGTCCTCCCG
>NZ_LIRG01000931.1 GCF_001419695.1 Streptomyces prasinopilosus | reverse complement strand
GTGCGGTCCGGTCCCGGGTGCCGGGACCGGACCGCACGCGGGGTCAGCTCAGGCTCGAGACGGTCTCGCGAACCTTGGTGATGATCTCCTCGGGCATCGGGGCGTAGCCGGCGTCCGCCAGCAGGCCCTGACCGTCCTCGGAGGCCATGTAGTTCAGGAAGGACTTCGTGGCGGGCAGGGTGTCCGCCTTGTTGCCCTTGTCGCAGGCGATCTCGTACGTCACCAGGACGAGCGGGTAGGCGCCCTCGGCGTCCGGGGTGTAGTCCAGCTCCAGCGCGAGGTCCTTGCCGGTGCCGACGACCTTGGCGGCGCCGATGGCGGCCGTGGCGTTCTCGATCGTGGCCTTGACCGGCTCGGCGGCCTCGGTCTTCACGTCGACGGTCTTGATGCCTTCCTTGGCGTACGAGAGCTCGAAGTAGGAGATCGCGCCCGGGACCTGCTTCACCTGCTGGGCCACACCGGAGGAGCCCTGGGCGGACTGGCCGCCCTTGGCCTCCCACGACTTGCCGGGCTCGTACGGCCACGCCTTGGGCGCGGCGGCCTTCAGGTACTTGGTGAAGTTGTCCGTGGTGCCGGACTCGTCCGAGCGGTGGAAGGCCTGGATCTTCAGGTCGGGGAGCTTCGCGTCGGGGTTGAGCTTCGCGATCTTCTCGTCGTTCCAGTTGGTGATCTTGCTGTCGAAGATCTCCGAGATGGTGGCGGCGTCCAGGACGAGCGTGTCGACACCCGGGACGTTGTAGCCGATCGCGATCGGGCCGCCGACCATCGGCAGGTCGATGGCCTGGCCGTCGGTGCAGATCTTCTTGGAGTCCTCGATCTCCTCCGGCTTGAGGGCCGAGTCGGAGCCGGCGAACGCGGTCTGACCCTGGAGGAAGGCGGTGATGCCGGCGCCGGAACCGTCGGGACGGTAGTTGATCTGCACGTCCTTGCAGGCGGCCGCGTAGTTCTTGACCCAGGCGTCGATCGCGTTCTTCTGGGCGGAGGAGCCGGAGGCCTGGAGCTGACCCTTGGCGTCGGCGCAGTCGATGTCGCCGGTCTGGGCGGCGGCGGAGCTGCTGCCGCCGTCGCCGTTGCCACCGCTGGTGTCGTCCGAGCCGCACGCCGTGAGGGCCAGGGCGCCGGAGACGGCGAGAGCACCGAGAGCGAGGGCACGCCGGTTCTTGCGCTGAAGCTTCACTTGAGTTCCTTCCGGGGGCCGCCGTCCTGAATTCCGGCGGCGTGCGAAGTCCAAAGTCGGTCCGAGTGGTGCGAGTGCCCGTCCGGTGGACGGTTCGCATCCCGTAAGGCCGAAAGTAGGCAGAACAGGTGAAGCACCCCGTGGTCGCACATGAACGGGAGGTGAACCCCTATGGACGGTGTGGTGAGGTAACGGAACGCTCACGTCGAGGACACGGGCTGATACCGGGTCGATGCCGGGCGGGAACGGAACAGGGGGACAGTACGGACACCCGGGGGGCGGTGCGGGCCACGGCGGGTTCC
>NZ_LIRG01000930.1 GCF_001419695.1 Streptomyces prasinopilosus | reverse complement strand
GCCCTCGTGCGCCTCGTCGCAGGGCACGATCTCGACGGCGTACGCCGTCGAGATCGTGCCCTGCGACGAGGCGCACGAGGGCCAGGTCGTCGCCGAGTTCGCGATCGACGAGGGCAAGGAGTACCCCGGCGACGAGGGGGTCTCGGCGATCGGTGACGAACGCTGCCCGGTCGAGGCGCAGAAGTACGCCCCGGACACCTGGGCGCTCCCCAAGGGCGTCAGCCTCTTCTACTACACCCCGACCAAGGAGAGCTGGGCGACCGGCGACCGCGCGGTGAGCTGCACCTACACCGCGGAGAAGGGCACCTTCAAGGGCTCGCTGGAGACCGCGAAGTCCCTCGAGCCCGAGCAGGTCACGTATCTCGAGGACTCGAACGCGGTCTACGAGGCGCTGTGGGCGAACCAGCCCGAGAAGGACGCCGTCGAGGACGACCTGGCCGGTTACAAGGCGCAGGCCAAGGCCGTCGCGGACGCCCTCGACACCCACGTCGAGGGTCTGGGCGGCATCGAGGGCACCGAGGTCGGCAAGCTCCGCGCGACGCTGACGAAGGCGGCCGGGGACTGGAAGAAGGCCGCGGACGCCGCCGACGTCGACGCGTTCTACCTCGCCTACGACCCGGCGTTCACCGGCATCGACCCGAACAAGACGGTCGCCGCCCGCAAGGAACTGGGCCTGGCCACCACCGTCCCGGCCGACGAGGCCGAGGTCTGGGCGGGCTGACGCCGCCCTCCCGCACCGGGACCCGTCCGGAGTCGGCGACGTCGCCGCCGACTCCGTCGCCGGGGAAGGGGTGCCCGGTCAGGCCGGCCGCTCGCCCGCCACGAGGCCGAGCAGGGTGCGCATCCGCCTGTACTTCTGGGTCAGCCGTGTGCGGGTCGCCTCGTCGAGCACCGCCAGCCGGGCCGGATCGGCGTTGTGCGCCAGGTCCGCCTCCTTCACCAGCAGCGCGCCCGGGGTCGCGAGGATGCGGGCCGCGTACGCCTCGGGCGGTTCCCCGGAGCGCTTGGTGACCGCGAGGACGATGTCCCTGGTCCGCCGGGTCAGTGCCGCTTCCCTGAGCCAGTCCTGTGACAGCTTGCCGTCCTCGACGGCGTCGTGCAGCCAGGCCGCCGCGATCTGCTCCTCGTCGCCGCCGCGCGTCCGGACGCCTTCGGCGACGGCCCGCAGGTGTTCGGCGTACGGCACGCCCGCCTTGTCCCTCTGGCCCTCGTGCACGGCGCGGGCGACGGCCTCGACCTGGGCCGGGGTCAGCAGGCTGCGTGGTGTTCCGGTCACCTCTCCAGTGTCACCCCCGTGCGGTGCCGCGCGGGCTGGAGGGGGTCGGGAGAGTGGCGCCGGGCCCGGGTGCGGCCGGTCGGCGGGGCATCCGGTCCCGTCCGGTCGGTGAGTCGGCGGGCCATCCGGTCCCGCCCGGTCGGCGGGTCGGCGGGTCATCCGGTCCCGCCCGGTCGGCGGGTCGGCGGGTCAGCGGGTCGCGGCGGCCGTGGGGCCCTCGCGGCAGATCAGCAGGAGCGCCCGGTCGTCGTTGACGTCCTTGGCGACCGCTTCGATGAGGTGCCAGGCCGCTCCGTGGAAGCCGCCGGCGACGTAGCGGTCGGCTTCGCCGGTGAGGCGGTCGATGCCTTCGACGATGTCCCGGTCCGCCGTCTCCACCAGGCCGTCGGTGAACAGCATCAGCACGTCGCCGGCGCGCAGTGAGCCTTTCACCGGATCGAACTGGGCGCCGTCGTACACCCCGAGGAGGGGGCCGTCGCCCGCCTTCTCCTCCCATTTCCCGCTGCCCGCGCTGAGCTGGAGGCCCGGCGGGTGGCCGGCGGAGTACAGCTCGTAGTCGCCGGAGTCCAGGTCGAGGACGAGGTGGATGGAGGTGGCGAAGCCCTCCTCCCACTCCTGGCGGAGCAGGTAGCCGTTGGCGGCCGGCAGGAAGGCGTGCGGCGGGAGGCTGCCGAGCAGGCCGCCGAAGGCACCGGACAGCAGGAGGGCGCGCGATCCGGCGTCCATGCCCTTGCCGGACACGTCGGTCAGGACGACTTCCAGGGTCCGTCCGCCGTTGGTGCGGGCGGCGACCACGAAGTCGCCCGAGAAGGACTGGCCGCCCGCGGGGCGCAGGGACATCTCCCGGTGCCATCCGCTCGGCAGGGCGGGCAACTGGCTCTGGACGCGGATGCGTTCGCGCAGGTCGAACAGCATGGTGCCGCCACGCCGCCAGGGCACGCCCACCCGGCTGCGGAACTGGGCGACGACCAGGCCGAAGAAACCTCCGGCGGCCACGACGAGGACGACGCCGGGGGTGACCCGGGAGGCCCCCTCGGTGTACGGGCCGAGCCGGACGGCCTCGACTATCAGCGCGGTCGCCGCCGCCGCGTACAGGCCGAGCAGGCTCGCCGGGCGCAGCAGCAGCCCGCCGGCGACGATCGGCAGGACCAGTGCGGCGGGCGCGAACCACACGGAGTTGGCGAGGGTCGCCGCCGCGATGAGCGGGATCGTCAGCAGGAGTCCGGCGAGGGCTATCCAGTCGGACCCGTCCCCGCGGAAGTAGTCGACGGCGGCCCGGCGCACGCCGACGCGGGCCCGGTGCCACTGCTTCTTCACCCGGGCCGTCAGCGTGTCGGCCGCCGCGCGCCTCTCTCGTCCTGCTGCCATCAGTTCGGGACCCTATCCATCGGACCGGCCACTTGGCACGGGAGGTCCTGGTTGTCCCTCGTTGGGGGACCTGCCGCACAGTCAACTTCACCGGGCGCCGTCGCGGAGGGCGTCCGGCGGAAATTGTCTACCGGTGTTGGCAGGCGGGGCACCAGAAGAGGTTGCGGGCGGCGAGACCGGCGGTGCGGATCTCGCCGCCGCAGATGTGGCAGGGCCGGTGGGCCCGCCGGTAGACGTACACCTCGCCGCCGTGGTCGTCGACGCGCGGCGGGCGGCCCATCGCCTCCGGGGTGTGTTCCGGGCGGACGGTGTCGATGCGGTTGTTGCGGACGCCCTCGCGCATCAGCCCGACCAGGTCGGTCCAGATCGCGTCCCATTCGGCGGGGGTGATGTCCCGGCCCGCCCGGTAGGGGTCGATGCGGTGCCGGAAGAGGACCTCGGCGCGGTAGACGTTCCCGACGCCGGCGATGACCTTCTGGTCCATGAGGAGCGCGGCGATCGTCGTACGGCTGCGGCTGATCCTGCGGTACGCGGTGTCCGGTTCCGCGTCCGGGCGCAGGGGGTCGGGTCCGAGGCGGTCGTGCACCGCCCGCTTCTCGGCACCGGTGATCAGGGCGCAGGTGGTGGGCCCGCGCAGGTCGGCGTACGCGGTGGGGTGCGCGAGGCGCAGGCGGACGGTGTCCGTGGGCGGGGGCGCGGGGGCCGGGCCCAGGGCGACCTTGCCGAAGAGGCCGAGGTGGATGTGGACCCAGTCGGCGTGCTCGGGGTCGGGGTCGCGGAAGCCGAGGAAGAGGTGCTTGCCGTGGGCGTCGGCGGTGTGCAGGGGGGTGCGGTCCAGGAGGGCGGCGGCGTCGCTGAACTTGCCCTGGGGGCTGGTCACCCGGAGGGGGACGCCGTCGGCGAAGGCGGCGGCGTAGTCCTCGGCCAGCCGGTGGATGGTGTGTCCCTCCGGCACGGGTCCGGTCCCTCACTCTCTGCTCTCGCTGCCCGCTGGGCACCCCGGTCGTGCCCCGTGGTCCCCGGTCGCTGCCGAGGCCGGCCGCGTCCTTTGGTTCCCGCCGGGGGCCGCGGCTCCCCGGCGGGTCGTACGCGGACCGGTCGCCGGTTACTGCTGGGGGTGGTGGGGCGGGATCGGGGGGAGGTCGCCGGTGGTCTCGTAGGCCGCGAGCATGTCGATGCGGCGGCTGTGGCGCTCGTCGCCCGAGAACGGGGTGCCGAGGAAGATCTCGACGAACTTCGTCGCCTCGTCCGTGGTGTGCATGCGCGCACCCACCGCGACCACGTTGGCGTCGTTGTGCGTGCGGCCCAGGGCCGCGGTCTCCTCGCTCCACGCCAGGGCCGCCCGCACGCCCTTCACCTTGTTCGCGGCGATCTGCTCGCCGTTGC
>NZ_LIRG01000093.1 GCF_001419695.1 Streptomyces prasinopilosus | reverse complement strand
AGCGCGACCATGGCGGCACCGCCGGCGCGGGTGCCGCCATGGTCGCGCTGGTCGCCTACAACGCCCTCCAGGTCGGCATCTACGGCATCTTCGGCTTCGAGGTCTCGGGGCTCTTCGCCACCTACGCCGACCTCGAGGTCGCCTGGTGGATACCGTCCCTGGCGGCCCTGGCCGCCGTCGGCGTGCTGGGCTGGCTGAAGATCGACGTGAACGCGCGCGTGCTCGGCGTGCTGCTGGTCGTCGAGGTGCTCCTGGTCGTCGTCTTCGACATCGCCGCGATCGCCGACCCGGGCGCGCAGGGACTGTCGCTGCACGCCTTCGACCCGGACACCCTCACCGGGGCCGGCGTCGGCACCGCCCTGTGCTTCTGCATCGCCGCCTTCCTCGGCTTCGAACAGGCCCCGGTGTACGCCGAGGAGACCAGCAGGCCGCACGTCCTGGTACCGCGCGTGATGTTCCTGGCCGTCACGGGCGTCGCCGTGTTCTTCGCGATCAGCAGCTGGGCCCTCACCGTCGCCACCGGCCCCGCGGACATCGTCGCCACCTCGCGGGAGCAGAGCGCGGGACTGCTGTTCTTCCTCACCGAGTCACGGCTCGGCGGCACCTTCACGGACGTCCTGCACGTCCTCTTCGTCACCGGCATGTTCGCCGCCATGCTCAGCTTCCACAACGTCGTCGCCCGGTACGCCTTCGCCATGGGCCGCGAGGGACTGCTGCCCGCCGCCTTCGGCCGCACCACCGGCACCAGCGGCGCCCCCGGCACCGGGTCGCTGCTCCAGACCGGTATCGCCGCGGTGCTCGTCCTCGCCTTCGCGCTCACCGACGACAAGCCCGTCGGCGACCCGACCGCGCCCGTCCTGCGCCTGTTCACCTGGGGCGGCAACATCGGCGCCCTCGGCGTGATCGTCCTGATGGCGATCGCCTCGCTGTCCGTCGTCGTCTTCTTCGTCCGCCGCGGCGCCGCGGGCGCCCAGGCCTGGCGGCTGGTCACCTCGGGACTGGCGGGCCTCGCCCTGGCCGTGATCGCCGGCTACACCGTCAAGGACTTCGACGTCCTCGTCGGCACCGGACCCGACTCCGCCCTGAGCCTGCTGCTGCCCGGCGTCATCGGGCTGGCCCTCGTCGCCGGCCTGGTCCAGGGCCTGGTCCTGCGCTCCCGGGCCCCCGGGACGCACGCCCGGATCGGCCTCGGCAACGAGGCGTTCCAGCTGGACAAAGAGGCCCGGCGCACGCCGTAGCCCGCGCCGCCGGTGCGCCCCGGCGGTTCCGGGGGCCACGGACAACGGCCGCGACCGCGGCAC
>NZ_LIRG01000929.1 GCF_001419695.1 Streptomyces prasinopilosus | reverse complement strand
TGGCAGGGAGTGCCGGCGGCAAACGGCAGCCACACCCCTGGGCCGCCGGCACTCCCTGCCACTGACCCCGGCTCTTCCCCGCCACCGCTCACCGCGTCCCGCGGCGGACCGGGCGGCCGGGGCCGCCCGGACGGCTCGCCTCAGGCCCGTTCGGCGACGGACGCCGGGTCGTCCAGGACTCCCCGGACCACCGAGTGGGCCGCGCCCAGCAGGGGGCCCTCGGAGCCCAGGGCGGACACCGAGACGGGGCAGGCCGGGCCCGCCGTGCGCCGGGCCAGCTCCGAGCGGAGCGACGGCAGCAGCCAGGGGGCGAGCCCGGACAGGGCGCCGCCCAGGACGACGCCTCCGGGGTCCAGGAGATTGACCGCCCCGGTCAGCGCGATGCCCAGGGCCGTTCCCGCGTCGTGCAGGGCACGTCGTACGGCCCGGTCGCCCCGCTCGGCGCGGCCCGCGAGCAGGCCCACGCGGTCCTCGCCGGGCTCCAGGCCGGCGGCGCGCAGCACGGCCTCCTCGCCGGCGTACTGCTCCAGGCAGCCGCGGCCGCCGCACGCGCACTCGGGGCCGTCGGGCCGGACCGGCACGTGGCCCAGCTCGCCCGCGAAGCCCCGGTTCCCGAGCAGCAGCCGCCCCTCCACGACGGCCGCGGCGCCGATGCCGATCTCGGCCGACACGTGGAGGAAGTCGCGCGGGGTGTCCTCGCCGAGCCAGAGTTCGGCCAGCGCGCCGCAGTTGGCCTCGTTGGCCACGGTCAGCGGGAACCGTGCCGGGAGCAGGGCGCCGAGGTCGGTGTCGTGCCAGCCCAGGTTCGGCGCGCGGACGACGGTCCGGGCGTCGCGGGCCACCAGGCCCGGTACGGCCACGGTCAGCCCGGCCGGCCACAGCCCCTCGTCCTCGACGGCGCCGACCACCCGGAGCAGCAGTGCGGTCAGGTCCTCGCTCACGCTCCCCGGGGAGCGGCCGCGGTTCGGGACGTGGCGCACGGCCCGCGTCCGGACCTCCCCGCGCAGGTCGACCGCGCAGACCGCGAGGTGGTCGACGCCGACCTCGGCGCCGATCCCGGCCGGGCCGCCCCCGCTGACGGCGAGGGCCGAGCCGGGCCGGCCCACGCGCCCGGGCCGCTCGGGGCCCAGTTCCTCCAGCAGGCCCGAGCGGACGAGTTCGTCCACCAGGGTGGACACCGCCGCCCTGGTCAGGCCGATGCGCGAGGCGACGGCGGCCCGGGACAGCGGGCCCTCGGCGCTGACGGTGTGCATCACCCGCGAGAGATTGCGGCGGCGCATGCCCTGCTGGGTGTCGGGCGACATGCGTCGCTCCGGACCGGCCGAGGGCAGCGCCCGCCCCGGGCCGGCCGGGCGGGCCTCGTGCAGCGGTGCGCTCATGCCTCCGTCAGTCCTCGGTCGGGGCCGGGTCGCTCCCGGGCCGGTTCCGAATCGGCCGTGACCGGTCCCGAACCGGCCCCGAAGCGGTTCTCGGCCGTCAGGCGGTGTCCGTGCCGCGCTCCAGGAGCGGGGCCGCGTCGGAGAGTACCCCGGCGATCCTGGCCAGCGTCTCCTCGTCCCGCTCCACCGCCTCCAGCACCGGCCCCGCGGCCGTGTCCCAGCGGCGGGCGACCGCGGCCGGGTCCTCTCCGGTGAGCAGACCGGCCGCCTGCGCCGCCGCCCCCAGGGCGACCAGCTCCCGCGCCTCGGGCACCTGCACGGGGCGTCCCGACAGCCGCCGCACGGTCCGCTGCCAGGCAGCTCCCCGCGCGCCGCCGCCGATCAGCAGCAGGGGCGCGGACGGGTCCGCGTCCTCGTCGAGCACGCGGTCCAGCGCGCCCAGCAGCGAGTGCACGGCACCGTCGTAGGCGGCCTGGAGCAGCTGGCCACCGGTCGTGTCGTGGCGCAGCCCGTGCAGCAGGCCGGACGCGTGCGGAAGGTTCGGGGTGCGCTCGCCGTCCAGGAAGGGCAGGAGGGTGACGCCGTCGCCCGGCTGGACGGCCTCGCGGTCCAGGCCCAGCAGCGTCGCGACCCGGTCCACGGCGAGCGTGCAGTTGAGCGTGCAGGCGAGCGGCAGCCAGTCGCCGCGCGCGTCGGCGAAGCCCGCCACGGTGCCGGTCGGGTCGGCGGGCCGCCGCCGCGACACCGCGTACACCGTGCCGGAGGTGCCGAGGCTCATCACCGGCGTACCGGGCCGTATGCCCAGGCCGAGCGCGGCGGCCGCGTTGTCCCCGGTGCCGCACGCCACCAGGGTGCCCTTGGAGAACGGCAGGTCGTGGCTCTCGCGCACCGTCCCGGCCACCTCGCCGGGACGCACGACGCGGGGGAGCAGCGCCGGGTCCAGCCCCACGTGCGCGAGGATCTCCTCGTCGTACGCCTCGGTCCCGGAGGCCCACCAGCCGGTGCCGGAGGCGTCGCCGCGGTCGGTCGTGCCCTGCCCGGTGAGCCGCTCGGTCAGGTAGTCGTGGGGGAGGCGGACGGCCCTGGCGGCGCGGACCGCCTCCGGCTCGTGCTCCGCCAGCCAGGCCCACTTGGTGACCGTGAAGGAGGCGGCCGGCACGCTTCCGGTGCGCTCGGCCCAGAACTTCGTGCCGCCCAGCTCCTCGGTCAGCCGGTGCGCC
>NZ_LIRG01000928.1 GCF_001419695.1 Streptomyces prasinopilosus | reverse complement strand
CGCCCCCGCCCGCAGGACCGGAAGTAGCGAATCGCCTCCATGTCAGGACACTTCGAACCGCTCCCCGGCGGCGGCGCGACCGTCGCCCTCGACGACGTCGAGATCTCCATCATCCGGTCCCTCGCCGTCCAGCTCATGGAGCTGATCGGCCCCGGCCCGGCCGCGGAGGCCTCCGGCGACCCGCTCGCCGAACTTTTCGCCGAGGGCCCGAGCGAACCGCCCGCCGACCCCGTGCTGCGCCGGCTCTTCCCGGACGCCTACGGCGGCCCGGGGGAGCCCGCCTCGGCCGAGGACGACGAGGAGCGGCGCGCGCACTCCGCGGAGTTCCGCCGCTTCACCGAGAACGACCTGCGGGCCGGCAAGCGCGAGAACGCCCTCGCGGTGATCCGCTCCCTGGACGGACTCACCGGGGACGGCGGGGGAGGGGCGGTCCTCGAACTCTCCGCCGAGGAGTCCCGGAAGTGGCTCGGCGCGCTCAACGACCTGCGCCTGGCGATCGGGTCCCGGCTGGAGATCGGCGACGAGGACGACACCGACCTCCTCTTCCGCCTCCCGGACGAGGACCCGCGCAAGCCCATGGTGATGGCGTACCTGTGGCTCGGCGGCCTCCAGGAGACCCTCGTCTCGACCTTGACGCCGTAAGCCCCGCCCGGCCCCCGCCGGGCTCTCGCACGTCCGCGCCGGCCCCGCGTGCGGCGGCCCGCGCCGGGCTCTCGCCCGCCCGCGCCGGACCCCTGTGCGACGCCCCTCACCGGGCCCTCGCCCGGGGGCCCGCGCCTCCGCGCCGGCCTCCCGCGCCTTCGCGCCGGCCTCCCGCCCGGCGGCCCGCGCCGGCCTTCCGCGTGTCCCCGCCGGGCTCCCGCCCGGCGGCCCGGAGGGTCCCGCCCGGACGGCGGCGCGGCCGCCTCCTCCATGCCGTACATCCGGACATCCGGTGGGAATGTCCGGACAATTCCGGTGAGGTGTTCGCTCAGAGGACACTCAAATCCGCGTGACGATCCTGTGGCCGCGCCCGCCGCCTATGGGCTTCTCGGTCACCCTTTGGCCCCTTCTCCCCGTGACGTGCGTCACTTCCGGGCCGGTCGGTCACTCCGGCGGCCGTGATAGATCTGCACGACCGCCCGGCGGACACCACCCTTGTACCCGCCGGGTGCGCCACCGAGCCGGCGACCGCCGGCCAGGCACGAGCGGACACGCTCAGCTCCATCAGTCCGGGGGGATCGAGACCCGATCCGGGGCCGGCCAGCGGCCCGGATCGGCATGGAGAAAGGCGCGGCACACATGGCCTCACCGCAGGTCGACACGGAGTCCGTACCCGGAGAAGGGTACGAGCGCGGCCTCAACAGCCGTCAGGTCCAGATGATCGCGATCGGCGGCGCCATCGGCGTCGGCCTCTTCCT
This sequence comes from Streptomyces prasinopilosus, assembly GCF_001419695.1. Taxonomy (GTDB): domain Bacteria; phylum Actinomycetota; class Actinomycetes; order Streptomycetales; family Streptomycetaceae; genus Streptomyces; species Streptomyces prasinopilosus. The sequence goes on along the minus strand of NZ_LIRG01000928.1, from coordinate 3,683 downwards.
GGGGGCCGGGGCGAACATCGCCAAGGCGGGCCCCAGCCTGATCGTGATGTACGCCCTCGCCGGCGTGATCATCTTCTTCATCATGCGGGCGCTCGGCGAGCTCCTGCTCTACCGCCCGGTGTCGGGCTCCTTCGCCGAGTACTCGCGGGAGTTCCTCGGCCCGTTCTTCGGCTACTTCACCGGCTGGACGTACTGGCTGATGTGGATCGTCACCGGCATGGCCGAACTCACGGCCGCCGCGATCTACATCAACTACTGGTTCCCGCAGATCCCGCAGTGGGTCACCGCCCTGGTCTTCCTGGTCCTCCTCTTCGGGGCGAACCTGATCTCGGTCAAGCTGTTCGGCGAGATCGAGTTCTGGTTCTCGATGGTCAAGGTCACCGCCATCATCGGCATGATCGTGATCGGCCTGGGCGTCCTCACCTTCGGCTTCAGCGCCGCCGGCGACACCGCCACCGTCTCCAACCTCTGGGCCGTCGACGGCTTCTTCCCCAAGGGCATCGGCTCCTCCCTGATGACCCTCCAGGGCGTCATGTTCGCCTACCTCGCCGTCGAACTCGTCGGCGTCACGGCCGGTGAGTCCGAGAACCCGGAGAAGACCCTCCCCAAGGCGATCAACACCCTGCCCTGGCGCATCGCCCTGTTCTACGTCGGCGCCCTGACCGTCATCCTGTGCGTCGTCGAGTGGACCGAGTTCGCCGGCGGCGCCAGCCCCTTCGTGAAGGCGTTCGCCGTCATCGGCATCCCGGCCGGCGCCGGCATCGTCAACTTCGTCGTCCTGACCGCCGCCCTGTCCTCCTGCAACTCCGGGATGTACTCCACGGGCCGCATGCTGCGCACCCTCGCGGACAACGGCGAGGCCCCGGGCGTCTACCGGCGGCTGTCCTCCACCAAGACCCCGGCGCTCGGCATCGCCACCTCCGTGGTCTTCATGGGCATCGGCGTCGTCCTGAACTACGTCGTCCCGGAGAAGGCCTTCGGCTACGTCACCTCCATCGCCACCGCGGCCGGCATCTGGACGTGGCTGATGATCCTCGTCAGCCACGTCCTCTACCGCCGGCAGGTCGTCGCGGGAAGGCTCCCCGCCTCCTCCTTCCCCGCCCCGGGCGGCTCGCTGTGCTCCTACATCGCCATCGTGTTCCTGCTCTTCGTCACCGCCCTCATCGCGATCGACGCGGACGCGAGGATCTGCCTCTACGTGATGGCCGGCTGGGCCGCCGTCCTGGGGATCGGCTGGATGGTCCTCAAGGACCGCAACCCGCAGGTCGCCCGACGCCGTGAACCGGCCCTCCAAAAGGCCGACGACCGGGCGTGACCCACCGGGCGGACCCGGGGCGCACCGGCCCCGGGTCCGGCATGCGGACCGCCCCGTACCACGCCTCGGTACGGGGCGGCCCGCATGCTTATCCTGAGCCCCATGCTGACCATCACCCAGGAGCTGTACGACCGGATCGTCGCCCACGCGCGCGAGGACCACCCCGACGAGGCGTGCGGCGTGGTGGCGGGCCCGGCGGGCTCCGGCCGCCCCGAGCGCTTCATCCCCATGCTGAACGCGGCCCGCTCGCCCACGTTCTACGAGTTCGACTCGAAGGACCTGCTCAAGCTGTACCGCGAGATGGACGACAACGACGAGGAGCCGGTGATCGTCTACCACTCCCACACCGCGACCGAGGCCCGTCCCTCCCGCACCGACATCACCCTCGCGAGCGAGCCCGGCGCCCACTACGTCCTGGTCTCCACCGCCGACACCGACGGCCTCGGCGACTTCCAGTTCCGCTCGTTCCGGATCGTGGACGGCGAGGTCACCGAGGAGGAGGTCGAGGTCGTCGAGGCGTACTGAGCCGTCTCCGCCACCCTCCCGGCACCCCTCCGGCACCCGCCCGAGCGGCACCGGACCGGGCCCCGGGCCCGCCCCTTCCCACATGCCGGTCGTCCGTCTTCCGAGGTGTGAGACGAGACTCGGTTCCACCCGTGGGGAATCGATACGATGACCCCATGGTTCTCCATGACGTGAGCGACAGGACGCCGGGCAAGCTGCTCGTGGCGCGGCTGCACGTCGACCTGTGCCGGCTCGCCAGCGCCATCTGTTGACACCGAGCCTCCCGCCGTACGGCCCGTGAGCCCCGGCGGCCCCACCGCGCACACACCCCACGCACCGGCCGCGCCGCCGCGCGCCCACCGACCAGACGACCACACCGACAGGAGTCCCACGCCATGGCCATCGAGGTCCGGATCCCCACCATCCTCCGCCAGTACACCGACGGTCAGAAGGCGGTGGAGGGCACCGGGAACACCCTCACCGAGCTCTTCGCCGACCTCGAGACCCGGCACGCGGGCATCCGGGCCCGCCTCGTCGACGACACCAAGGGCGACCAGCTGCGCCGCTTCGTCAACGTCTACCTCAACGACGAGGACGTCCGCTTCCTCGACGGCATCGACACCAAGCTCGCCGACGGCGACAGCGTCACGATCCTGCCGGCCGTGGCCGGCGGCATGGCCTGATCGGCGATGCGCTACGACTCCCCCCTGGCCGCGGTGGGCAACACCCCGCTGGTGCGCCTGCCGCGGCTCTCGCCCTCCGCCGACGTCCGCGTCTGGGCGAAGCTCGAGGACCGCAACCCGACCGGCTCGATCAAGGACCGCCCGGCCCTGTTCATGATCGAACAGGCGGAGAAGGACGGCCGGCTGACCCCGGGCTGCACCATCCTGGAGCCGACGTCCGGCAACACCGGCATCTCCCTGGCCATGGCCGCCAAGCTCAAGGGCTACCGCATGGTGTGCGTGATGCCCGAGAACACCTCGCAGGAACGCCGCGACCTGCTCTCCATGTGGGGCGCGGAGATCATCTCCTCCCCGGCCGCCGGCGGCTCCAACACGGCCGTGCGGGTCGCCAAGGAGATCGGCGCCGAGCACCCGGACTGGGTGATGCTCTACCAGTACGGCAACCCGGACAACGCGGGCGCCCACTACGCGACCACCGGCCCGGAGATCCTCGCCGACCTGCCCTCGATCACGCACTTCGTGGCGGGCCTGGGCACCACCGGCACCCTCATGGGCGTCGGCCGCTACCTGCGCGAGCACAAGCCCGACGTGAAGATCGTCGCCGCCGAACCCCGCTACGACGACCTCGTCTACGGGCTGCGCAACCTCGACGAGGGCTTCGTCCCCGAGCTGTACGACGCCTCCGTCCTCACCACCCGGTTCTCGGTCGGCTCCGCCGACGCCGTCACCCGGACCCGCGAACTCCTCCAGCAGGAGGGCATCTTCGCCGGCGTCTCCACCGGGGCCGCCCTGCACGCCGCCCTCGGCGTCGCGAAGAAGGCGCTCAAGGCGGGGGAGAGCGCCGACGTCGTCTTCGTCGTCGCCGACGGCGGCTGGAAGTACCTGTCGACCGGCGTCTACACCGCCGCCACGACGGAGGAAGCCATCGACACGCTCCAGGGCCAGCTCTGGGCCTGACCCCCCGAGCGGTACGGACACGGGGACGGGACGCACCCCGAGCGGCACGGACACCGGGGCCGCACGAAGGGGCCGGAGATCCACTCCGGCCCCTTCGCCGTTCCACCGCCCACCGTCACCGGGCCAGCCGCCGGACCCGCTTCCACACCGCCGGGTCGACGGCCCCCACCCTGCGCCGGAACTCCCGCAGCGGGACCTCGCGCAGCTCGTCCGTCTCCAGGTAA
>NZ_LIRG01000927.1 GCF_001419695.1 Streptomyces prasinopilosus | reverse complement strand
CCGGGGTCCTCGGCCCGGACCTCGCGGACCTTCTCGAAGTCGGTGCCGGCGATCACCCTCAGCGTGGCGCCCTGGCCCTCGACCGCGCGCAGTTCGCTGCCCGGCAGGGCGGCGGCGAGGGACTGCGCGGAGCGGTCCCAGCGGGGGTCGTAGGCGACGACGGTCCGCCGCACGGAGCGGTCGGCCGCGTTGACCGGAGCGCGGGTGGTGCGGAAACCGGTGGCCGCGAGGGCCGCGTCCACGCGGCGGCCGAGGCCCTCCGTCTCCGTGCCGTTCTCGACCTGGACGCGGATCCGCCGGGGGTCCACCGGCACGCGCCGGGCCGCGTCGGGCGACGGGGGCGGGGAGAGCGGTTCGTCCTCGCGCAGGGCGGCGAAGATCTTCTCGGACTTCTCGGAGTCCCACTTCAGCGTCGCCCCGATCCCCTCGACCACGTGCCCCTCCTCACCGAGCGGCACGGTGGTGAACTCGGACGAGGCGGGTGAGAAGTCGCGCAGCGCCCGTCCCAGGGCCAGCAGTTCGCCGGCGCCGAAGCCCTCGTCCGCGCGGACCGAGCCGAGCACGGCACGGGTCACGTCCCGGAACTTCATCGGGTTCAGCAGGATCCCGGAGGACGTGGTCCGGTCCAGCAGGGCGGCCATGAAGTGCTGCTGCCGTTTCATCCGGCCGAGGTCGGCGGCGCCGTCGACGTGCCGGGCGCGCACGTACTGGAGGGCCTCGCCGCCCCTCAGGGTGTGCCGGCCGGCCGGGAGGTCGAGGCCGGTGTGACTGTCCTTCAGGGGCTCGGTGGTGCACAGCTCGACGCCGCCGACCGCGTCCACGGTCTTCATGAAGCTGGTGAAATCGAATTCCAGGTAGTGGTCGATCTTCACCCGGGTCATCTTCTCCACGGTGCGCACGGTCAGCTCCGGACCGCCCTCCGCGTACGCCGCGTTGAGCTTGACGGGGTGCCCCGCGTGCTCCTCCCCGCTCACCCGGTCGGTGTGCGGGGGCGTCATGGCGTACGAGTCGCGCGGCAGGCTGACGACGCTGGCACGCCGCCGGTCCTCGGAGAGGTGCACGATCATGATCGTGTCGGTGCAGTTGCAGGGCGTTCCGCCGAGCCGGTACGTCCGCCGTGCCTGCGCTCCGACCTTCTCCCGGCCGTCCGTGCCGACGAGCAGGATGTTCGTGCCGTGGCCCGCCTCGGGGCGGTTCTTCATGTCCCGGAACGGGTCGACCCGGTCGATCCCCGCGTCGAGGCTGCTGACCACCGCGTGCCCGATCCCGGCCGCGGCGAGCACCAGGACCGACAGGGTGGTCACCGCCCGCGGGCCCCAGCGCGGCCACCGGCGTCCCGGTGGCCGCG
>NZ_LIRG01000926.1 GCF_001419695.1 Streptomyces prasinopilosus | reverse complement strand
GTAGAGCGCGAACCGGACGGCTGCCCCGGGGGTTCCGTCCGGTTCGCGCTCTACGCCTGGGCCGACGGGCTGACGACCCTCACGGTATGGGGCTTGGGGAGAAGAAGCCGAGGCGGCTGGACGGCGGGCGGTCCCGCTGCCCGTACTGCGGACTGCCGCAGGACCGTGTGGCGACACTCGAACAGGAAGGGGTGTCGCTGGAGCCGGACATGCGCCCGCCGGCCCACCAGGTGCCGGCCGGGCACCGGTGGATCGAGCTGTCCGACGGACGGGTGACGGTCTACGGGGTGTGTCCACCGGACCAGTTCCAGCAGTGCCGCATCGAGCACCGTCTTGCCTGCCCGGCACAACCCCTGCCGGACCTGTGGCCGTGGTTGACGAGCCTCCGAGGGGAGAACGCGCGGCAAGTGGAGCGGCAGAGCGACCCTGAACCGCCCCCGCCTCCGGAGGAGTGGCCGGACGCCGGCTGAGAGGCACTTCGGGTGAGCGCCCCACGGACGAGTCCGGCCGGCGCCTGCGCTCCGCGGAGGGGGCGGAAGCAGGAAGGACCGGCGGTCCTCCCGAGGGCCGTTGCCGCGGACGCCCGCCCTCGTTGACGAAGTCGACCACGTCGGCGGTGACATGGACCCGCACGAGCAGAACGGATTCTCCATGAACGAAGTGCACGTACGGGTCGGCCTCTACCGGAACAGGTACCACACCGACACCTCCTGCCCCGCGCTGAACGGCAAGCCGGAGACGTTCGGAGGCATCGAGCGGATGCCCCGGGAGGAAGCGGAGACGCAAGGGCTCGGGCCCTGCCGGACGTGCGAGGCGTAGTCCTGCGCCCGGGTGATCTCCCGCCTGCCGCTCGGCGCCTCCTCAGGCGCTGAGGGGCTTGTCCGTCCGGTCGGGAGCGGCACGCCACGGCCGGCCGACCGCTTCGCCCGCTCCCCCTGTCCTCAAGGGTCGTCACCGGTCACGCCGAGCGGCCTCGGACGGCCCGAAGACGGCTCGGGGGCGGCCCGGAGACGGCCCGAGCGCGATGCGTCCGGGGGTCGAATCCGTGCGCGCCGACGCGAGGTGGCCCCGAGTGCGGCCGGGGCCCGTCCCCGCCCGAGCCCGCGCTCCTAGCCGCAGGCGCACCCCGCGGCACTCGGCGCCTCCTCGGTGGCCCGGCCGGTGCAGCAGCCGTCGCCGGTGGCACGGGGGTCGGCACTCTTGCCGAGGGTGTCGGCGTCGGCCTTCACGACGTAGACCTCCCAGGGCTCCTCGCCGGGGCCGTGCACCCACACCTTGTCCTGGAGGGCGTAGCAGCAGGACGTGTCGTTCTCCTCGAAGGTGGCCAGGCCGGCGTCCCTGAGCCGGGTCGTGGCCGCGGTGACCTGGTCGGTGGACTCGACCTCGACGCCGAGGTGGTCCAGGCGGGTCTCCTCGCCTGGCTCGCCCTCGATGAGGACGAGCTTGAGCGGGGGCTCGGTGAGGGCGAAGTTGGCGTAACCCTCGCGCCGCTTGGCCGGGTCGGTGCCGAACAGCTTCGAGTAGAAGGTGATCGACGCTTCCAGGTCACTGACACGCAGGGCGAGCTGAGCGCGGGACATGGCGGGGCTCCCATCCAGTCGGTTCGATTCCAGTTGATTCGATGTCCTTCGATGCAAGATTGCGCGCTGCATCGAAGGATGTCAACATAGAGGCATGTCGAATCAAGAGTTGGTGGTCCTCGGCCGGACCGACGAGTCCGCAACCTGCTGCCCCGGGCTGCTGACCGCCCCCCTGGACGGGGACCAGGCCGTGGAGCTGGCGAAGGTGTTCAAGGCCCTGGGCGACCCGGTGCGGCTGCGCCTGCTGTCGATGATCGCCTCACGGGCGGGCGGCGAGGTGTGCGTCTGCGACCTGACCCCGGCCTTCGACCTGTCCCAGCCGACGATCTCGCACCACCTGAAGCTGCTGCGGCAGGCCGGTCTCATCGACTGCGAACGGCGCGGCACGTGGGTCTACTACTGGCTGGTCCCGGAGACGACCGACCGACTGGCGAGCATCCTGACCCGCCCCACGGGCGAGCCCCTGCCCGACCGCACCGCGCCGGCCGGAGCCGCCTCGTGAGCGCTGCCGCACCCGAGCGGAACGTGGCGGGACGCCTGTCCTTCCTCGACCGCTACCTCGCCGTCTGGATCCTCGCCGCCATGGCCGCCGGACTCGGCCTGGGCCGCTTGGTCCCGGGCCTGGGCGACGCACTGGCCGAGGTGACCGTGACCGGGGTGTCCCTGCCGATCGCTCTGGGCCTGCTCGTGATGATGTACCCGGTGCTGGCCAAGGTCCGCTACGACCGCCTCGACACCGTCACCCGCGACCGCCGCCTGTTGCTGCCGTCCCTGCTGCTCAACTGGATCATCGGCCCGGCACTCATGTTCGCCCTGGCCTGGCTGCTCCTGCCGGACCTGCCCGCCTACCGCACCGGCCTGATCATCGTCGGCCTGGCCCGCTGCATCGCCATGGTCATCATCTGGAACGACCTCGCCTGCGGCCACCGTGAAGCCGCCGCCGTCCTCGTCGCCCTGAACTCCGTCTTCCAGGTCGTCGCCTTCTCGGCGCTCGGCTGGTTCTACCTCTCCGTCCTGCCCGGATGGCTCGGCCTGGAACAGTCCGGCCTGGACGTTTCGGTGTGGGAGATCACCCGCAGTGTGCTCATCTTCCTCGGCATCCCCCTCGCGGCCGGCTACCTCACCCGCCGCATCGGCGAGAAGGCCAAGGGCCGCACCTGGTACGAAGCCGAACTCATCCCGCGCATCGGCCCCTTCGCCCTGTACGGGCTGCTCTTCACGATCGTCCTCCTCTTCGCCCTGCAGGGCGA
>NZ_LIRG01000925.1 GCF_001419695.1 Streptomyces prasinopilosus | reverse complement strand
GGCGGACGGGGACGTGCGCGGCACCTGGGAGTCGAGCAGCGAGCAGACCGACGCCTGCGGGGCCGTCGCCGAGCGGCTCGAGGTCGAGCCGGGGAGCAGGGTGATGCGCACCCGGTACGTCTTCCGGGAGGCGGGCGAGGCGATGATGCTCTCCACCTCCTGGGAGCCGCTCGCCCTGACCGGCCGGACGCCCGTGATGCTGCCCGAGGAGGGCCCCCTCGGCGGCATGGGCGTGGTCGAGCGGATGCGCGCCATCGACGTGATCGTGGACAACGTGACCGAGGAGGTCGGCGCCCGCCCCGGCCTCGCCGAGGAACTGGCGCTGCTCGGCGGCGTCCCCGGCCACGTCGTCCTGGTCATCCAGCGCACCTACTACGCCTCGGGCCGCCCGGTCGAGACGGCCGACGTGGTGATCCCCGCCGACCGGTACCGGGTGGCGTACCACCTCCCGGTGAGGTAGCCGCACCGGCGGCCGTCACGGACCGCGACTCCGAGCCGTCGTCGACCCCGGAACGCTCCCTCTGCGCCCCGTCAGGGCCCGCGCTCGCCCGGACGGGCGGCGGCGGGCCCGGACGGGTGCCGCATGAATCTGGCCGTTCTCGCAGGTGGCCACCGAGTGGCGGGCGCGAGGACGGCGTGCCCCTGACCGGATGCGTCGAACTCGCGTACGGCGCGTTCGCCGTGGTGCGCCCCCCGCGCCATGGCTGGTTGCGTACCTCTTTGTGCAAAGCCATGTTCGCTGCGTGAAGGTAAGGCGTAGGCTCGGGCATATGCGGACTGGGGATTCCTTACCGGGCGGAGCGCGGCACGGAGCGCCGACGGGAAGCGGAGGGGTGCGATGAACGACGGCACGGCCACGCTTCCCTGGCTCGTGGTGCGACAGGACGACAACGGCAACCGCTACCGCGTGGGCCGGTACGCGACCCGTGCCGAGGCGCAGGGGATCGCGGACAGCCTCGACGCCCGCGGACACAAGCAGCTGTACTGGGTCGAGCGCATCGGACGGAACGCGACCTCCGCCGACTGACCCCCCGCGGGCCCGGCCGCACCGGGGAGGAGCGGCCCGCGCCCCCGACGAGCCGGCTGCGGGGCGGGCGGCCGCCGGGTCCCGTGCCGGGGGCGTCCGGACGGCTCCGGTCGAGGGCCGGGGCCCGCGCCCGGCTAAGGTCCTGCCCGACCAGGTTTCCCGGGCGAAGGCGGAGTGATGTCGGTCCTGATCGACACGGTGGCGTGGGTGCGGGTGGAGGGCGGCAGGATCCTCTGCGCGCGGCCGCGGGGAAAGGACGTCTTCTACATCCCCGGCGGCAAGCGCGAGGGCGCGGAGAGCGACCTGGAGACCCTGCTGCGCGAGATCGAGGAGGAACTGACGGTCCTGCTCGACCCGCGGACCGCCGCCCACGTGGGGACGTACGAGGCCGGCGCACCCGGTCTCCCGGACGGTGCCGTCGTGCGGATGGCCTGCTACACCGCCGAGTACCGGGGGGAACTGGCCCCGAGCAGCGAGATCGAGGAGATGGCCTGGTTCTCGTACGCCGACCGGGACCGGGTGCCTCCCGTCGACCAAGTGCTCTTCGACGACCTCGCCGCCGCCGGCGAACTCGCGTAGCCCACCCGCCCCACGCGGCGCGGCCACCCGATCCCGTCCCCGTCCCCGTCCGTCCCCTCCTGCTCGCCCGCGGATCCCCGCGGGCGAGCAGGAGGGGACGGACGGGGACGGGGACGGGATCGGGTGGCCGCGCCGCGTGGGGCGGGTGGTCTACGCGCGTTCGCCGGCTGCGGCGCGGTCGTCGCAGAGCACTTGGTCGACGGGAGGCACCCGGTCCCGGTCGGCGTACG
>NZ_LIRG01000924.1 GCF_001419695.1 Streptomyces prasinopilosus | reverse complement strand
GTACCCGCGCGGGTACCGGCCGCCGGTCGCCGGACGGGGCCGGGACCGGGGCGGCGGGACCGGACGGAGCCGGGGCGGCGGGACCGGCCGCGGTCGTGCCGCCGGGCGCCTCCGCCGTACCGGAGGGCACCACCGCGTCCGACGGCGGTGCGGTGCGCGGCGACGGCGGTGCGGTGTGCGGGCGGGCCGGTGCCGCCGTTCCGCCGCCGAACGCCTCCAGGGGCACCCGCTTGGACGACATGTCCCCGAAGACGAGCAGGGGCCTGCCCCCGGCGTCGGTCACCGTCTGCGTGACGCGGCAGGCCTCCTCGTTCCAGAAGGCGATCTCGGTGCGGACGTAGGCCGCGTCGTCCAGTGGGCCGTGGACGTCCACCGCGGCCGCCGAGAGCGGGATGAACGCGGACGCGTCACCGGCGCGGAACACCGGGTTGCCGGGGGAGATCGCGGCGATGGTGACGCTGTCGAGCAGCCCCGGGAACAGCTGGACGTCCGGTGCGTTCAGCTCCCGCTGGCGCCGTCCCTCGACGCGGGCGAGCGTGCCGCCGTCCGGCAGGCCCGCCACCCAGGAGAGGTTCCGGTAGTAGCGGCCGTGGTGGTAGCCGATCCGGCGCAGCCACCGGTAGAGGCCCGAGCCCGCGTGCACCCCGGTGCAGGAGCCGAGCAGCTCGCCGATCGGCAGGGGGTCCGGTCCGGGGGCGGGTCCGTCGAGCAGCCGGCCGGTGACGAAGGGCCCGCCGCCGCGGTCGTCCTCCACCGTGAACCGGCCGTGACCGTCGACCCGGCACACCACGCGGCACGGGCCGTCCGAGGGGATCAGCGGGCGGTGGAACAGCAGGTCGCGCACGCCGTGGAAAGGCGTGCCGCGCAGTGCGGCGCCCTCGCGCAGGAACTCCAGCCACGCCACGCCCGGCAGCATGATCCTGCGGTAGACGGCGTGCTGTGCGACGGGGGCCTCGCCCGGTCCGAAGACCCGCGCGAAGACGTGTCCGGCGGCGCCCTCGTCCCGCAGGAGTTCGGCGGGGGTTCCGGGCCGGGGCGAGCGCAGCGGTTCGCGCAGGTCCAGGGCCCGGCCGCGCGGCTGGGCCACCGGCAGCAGGCGCTTGAGCCACGGCGTGCCCCGCTGGTGGGCGGTCCAGTCGATGTCCCGGCCCTCCCCGAAGAGGCGGACGGTGATCGCGGCGAGCACCCCGGCCGCTTCCCGGCCGTCGCGGGTCCGGGCCAGCCGGGCGCGGAGCCCGCCGTCCGCGTCGTTCCCGCCCGTCGCGCCGGGGTCCGCGCCGGGATCGGGGTCCGGGTCGCCGTCGTGGCGGAGGACCTCGGCCAGTGCCTCCTCCAGCGGTACGCGGCCCCAGACGAAGTCACGGACCGCCTCCCACCCCGGGGGCAGGTCCACCGCGTCCTCCGGCACCCCCGCGTCGCGCAGCGCCACGGTGAGGGCGACGCCCTCGGTGATGCGCAGCAGTTCGCCGGAGAAGTCGGCCAGCCGGGCGCCGGTCGCCGCTTCGAAGAGGCCGATGAGGTCGTGCACGGGAGGCACCGAGGCGTCCAGGGCGACGAGCCAGGCGGGAGGCGCCCCGCCCGCCTCGGGACGGACCCGTACGGGAAGGCCCTCGGAGCCCTCGGAGCCTGCGGAGCCGGGGACGCCGTCGGAGGCACCGTCGGGGGTGTCGGGGCGGAGGAGCCAGGCGCGCAGGGCGGAGGCCAGCTCCGCCGCGTCGGCGCCGAGGACGGCGACCCGCGCGGACCGGTGCGGACGCGCCAGCCGCGCGGTGGCGCACACGTGGTCGAGGTCGTCGGCCACGGTGGGCAGGAACTCGGTCCACTGCGCGGCCAGTTCCCGCAGCGCGTACGGGGTGTCGGCCGACAGCGGCAGGACGTGGACCTCCCGGGCCGGCCCGCCGTCGACGGCCCGCTCTCCCGGACCTCCCGGAACGGGCCGGGCGGTCGGGGGGACCGCTTCGGCGACCACGTGCGCGTTCGTCCCGCCGAAGCCGAAGCCGCTGACCGCGGCGCGCCGCACCGGTGCGTCGGGCCAGGGGGCGTGCGCGGCGGGAAGGCGGAAGGAGCTCTCGGCCAGGTTGAGGCGGGGGTTGGGCTCCTCGACGTCGAGGGCCGGCACGATGCCGTCGCGCAGCATGACGATCACCTTGGCCAGGCCGGCGAGTCCCGACGCCGAGTGCAGGTGGCCGATGCGGCGCTTGAGGGAGCCCAGCGCCACGGAGTTGCGGGGCACGCCGAACCGGCCGAACACCTCGGTGAGCGCCCGCGCCTCGATCGGGTCGCCGATGGCGGTGCCGGTGCCGTGGGCCTCGACGTACTGGACGGTCGCCGGGTCGATCCGCTCGTACACCTTGCCCAGCAGTTCGGTCTGGGCCTCCAGGTTCGGCGAGGTGACGCCCATGGTGCGGCCGTCGTTGTTGACCGCGGACGCGGCGATGGCACCGAGGACCAGGTCCCCGTCGGCCAGTGCCGCGGTCATCGGTTTGAGGACGAGGGCGACGGCCCCCTCGCCGGGTACGTAACCGTCGGCCCTGCGGTCGAAGGTCCGGCACAGGCCGTCCGGGGACAGGGCCCCGGTGCGGGAGAGCAGCACGAAGGTGAGCGGGTCGATCAGCAGGTCGACCGCGCCGACGACCGCGAGTTCGCAGGCTCCCGCCGTCAGGCTCTGGCAGGCCAGCCAGACCGCCGACAGGGAGGAGGAGCACGCGGTGTCGACGACGAGGCTCGGTCCGGCCAGGTCGAACCGGTCGGACAGCCAGGCCGCCATGAAGTTCTGCGACCGCCCCCAGAGGGAGGCGGCCCGCACGCCGTCACCGGGGCGGCCGGGCGCCGGGGCGTCCTGCGGTCCCGGTCCCGGTGTGCCGCCGGCACCCGGGCCCCGGCCGTGGTCGAAGCCGTACGCGTTCATCCGGGCGCCGACGAACACGCCCGCGTCCAGCCGCCGGCGCGCCCCCAGGTAGCCGGAGTCCTCCAGGGCCCTGGCCCCGACCTCGAGCATCACGCGCTGCTGCGGGTCGAGCAGGACGGCGTCCTCGGCCTTCATGCCGAACGCCTCGTGGTCGAAGGAGAAGGGGTCCAGCAGGAAGGCGCCCCGGTGGTGCGTGCCCCGGTGGGGGCCGTCCCCGAGGTACAGCGCGCGGTCCCAGCGGCTCGGCGGGACCTCGTCGACCTCGACCCCGTCGTGCCCCAGCAGCGTCCGGAAGTCCGTGACGTCCTCGGCTCCCGGAAGCCGCACCGCCATGCCGATCACCGCGATGCGGCTGTCGGTCCTGTCCCCAGCGGTCCCGTGCACAGTGGTCCTTTCGTTCGGCTCCGTCGTCATGGCGTCACCGGTCCCGGTCGTGGGCGAGCAGCGGGTGCAGCAGGGCGCTCAGGGCGCTCGGGATCCCCGGGGCGCCCTGAGCGCCCTGCTG
>NZ_LIRG01000923.1 GCF_001419695.1 Streptomyces prasinopilosus | reverse complement strand
GACGGTGTGCCGCGGCATCCCGTCCAGCGCTTCGTAGAGCTCGGCGACCTCGGCCTCGATCTCGCTCATGCGGACCCTGATGATCTGGGACCACACGGCGCCGGGGCGCAGGGGCTGGGCACCGGCAGTCCCGTGCGACGGACCGCCCGTACGGGGGCGGGGGCCGTCCTCGCCCCTCGGGGCCGGACGGGTGCGGTGCACCGCCCGGACGGGGCGCCGTGGAGTGTCCCCGCCACGCGGTTCACCCGAATGGCTACACTTCACCGGGCAGTGCCGCCCCGCCCCCGGCGGGCGAGCCGAATGCTGCCCCCGGTGCCCCCAGGTGTTCCGATCCGTCAGTTCCTCTCCGTGAGCCAGGTGTTCCGCATGGCAGCCAACCGCACGGCCAAGAGCACGGCCACGCGTCAGCGTTTCGTCGACGAGGCTCTGCGCCTCTTCAAGGAACGGGGCTACGAGAGCACGTCGATGGCCCAGATCGCGGCCGCGGCCGGCAGCAGCCGCGCCAACCTGTACCTGTACTTCAACAGCAAGTCCCAGATCATCAGGGTCCGCATGAGCGAGATCGAGGCCGAGGTCGCCGAGCTCTACGAAGCGCTGGACGGGATGCCGCGGCACACCGTCGAGGCCCTGCGGGAGTGGCTGGGGACCGCCCGCGGGATGTGGCTGCGCTACGCCACGGAGTTCGAGGCCGTCAGCCAGGCCATGGCCGTCGACCCGGACGTGCTCGAGGAGTGGCTGGGCCTGATCCGGCGTGTCTCGTCGGCCCACGCCGCACTCCACCTCGACGGCGCGACGCAGGAGGAGCGGGCGGAGCGCGAAGCGCACATGACCACGCTCATGATGAGCCTGGAGCGCAACTTCTACTTCCTGTACATCCGCGGGCACAAGGAGCGGGAGGAGCTGATCCTCACCTCACTGGCCCGGCAGTGGGCCCGGTTGTTCGACGACTGAGGCGACCGGTCGGACCGGGAGGCCGGCACGCCTCCGCCGGGAGACCCGGGTCACGGGTCTCCCGGCGGAGCGGTGCGAGGACGCGGGCGCCGCCGGCGTCAGCCGCCGAGCACCAGCCGCGGGCACCCGGCCTCGGCCCGGGACACGCAGATCAGCATGGTCTCGCCGGCCTCCTGCTCCGACGCGGTGAGGATCGAGTCCCGGTGGTCGGCGCGGCCGGAGACGATGCGCGTCTCGCAGGTGCCGCACGTTCCGGTCTTGCACGAGGACACCACCGGCAGCCCGGCCTTCTCCGCGGCCTCCAGGATCGTCTCGTCCGCACCGACCTCGACGACCGTCCCCGACTCGGCGAACTCCACCTGGAACGGCGTGTCCGGGACGGTGCGCTCCACGGGCTTGGGGGCGAACCGCTCCATGCGCAGGGAGTTCTTCGGCCAGTGGGCGGTGTTCTCCTCGACGGCGCGCAGCAGGGGCTCGGGCCCGCACGCGTAGACGAGCGTGTCGTCACGCACCTCACCGAGCAGACCGGCCAGGTCGATCAGCCCGTCCCGGTCCTGCGGGACCAGCGTGACCCGGTCGCCGTGGGCGGCCAGTTCCTCGCGGAAGGCCATCGACGCGAGGGTGCGCCCTCCGTAGACGAGGTCCCACTCGGCCCCGGCACGCTCGGCCTCCTTGATCATGGGCAGGATCGGGGTGACGCCGATGCCCCCGGCGATGAAGAGGTAGCGCGGCGAGGGCAGGAGCCGGAAGTTGTTGCGCGGCCAGGACACGGTGACCCGGGACCCGGCGGTCAGCACGTCGTGCACCGCCGCCGACCCGCCCCGGCCGGCCTCCTCCCGCAGCACGCCGATGCGGTAGGCGGTGCGGTCCTCGGGGTCGGAGGCCAGCGAGTACTGGCGCACCCACGGCTCGCCCTCCCCGCCGTCCCCCCGGGGCACGTGGACATCGATGTGGGCGCCGGCCTTCCACGGCGGCAGCTCTCCGCCGTCGGGGTGGCTCAGGGCCAGGGCGACGACGCCGTCCGACGCCTCGGTGCGCTCCGTCACCTCCAGGTCGAGCGTGCGCACGGTGCGCGTCCTCGACCGTTCGACGTCCGCGACGTCCCAGTGCACGTGCAGCGAACGGCGCACCGGGAGCAGGGCCATGCGCAGGAAGTCCAGCTCGTCGGTGTCGTCGGGACGCAGCGACGGCAGCCGCTCGAAGAGCACGCGCAGACCCGTCGCGCCCTGGACCCTGGCGAGCGGATTGCCCAGGCAGGTGTGCCGTCCGGCGGTGAAGGCCAGGTGGTCCTCGGGGTCGGGACGGTGGATGTCGAACTCGAAGGGCCGCTCGACGTGCCGGGGATCGGTGTTGGCGGAGGCCAGCGCGACCCACACCATGTCACCGGCCGAGATCTTCACGCCCGACAGTTCCACGTCGCGCGTCACCCGGCGGGAGGTGAACGTCGAGGACGGGCGGCGCCGCACCGTCTCCTCGAAGACCCGGGGCCACAGCTCCGGCTCGGCGAGCGCGTCCTGCAGCGCCCCGGGGTTCCGGGCCAGGAAGATCACCGCGTTGGTCATCGCCTGGGCGGTGGTGTCCGTGCCGGCCGCGGCGAACTCGGAGACGTGCAGGGCGATCTGCGGCGTGGGCAGCGCGTACGAGCCGTCCTTCGCCCTGGCCGACGCCATCACGGAGATGATGTCGTCGGCGTCGGAGTCACGCCGCTCCTCGACGATGGCGCGCAGCTTCAGGTTGGCCTCGACGAAGCGGTCCCACACCTCGGTCCGCCCCGGTTCGGGCAGCGGTTCGTGGGCGGACGACAGCACGGCGAACAGGTCGTCGCGCAACTGCCTGAGCATCGCCTCGTGTTCGTAGCCGAGACCCAGCAGCGCCATGATCGTCTGGGTGGTCAGCTCCAGCGAGTACTCCTCGAGCAGGTTCGCCGAACCGTTGTTCTCGAACCGGTCGATGATGCGGTGCGCCCGGGCCTCGATCTCCGGCTGCAGCCGGTCCATGCGCTCCTTGACGAAGCCCCGCTGGGCCACGGAACGCGTCTCGGTGTGGCCGGGCGGGTCCTGGCCCACGATCATCTTCGACACGAGGTCCGGCGGGTAGACCTCCCGGTGCTTCTCCGGCACGTCCGCCGCCGAGTTGGCGGCCGAGGAGTAGGTCTTCCAGTCCGACAGGACGGTGAGGCAGTCCTCGCGCCGCGTGACGATCCACGCGTTCAGGTGCGGGTACCAGAACACCGGTGCGGCGTCCCGGACCGTGGCCAGGTGAGCGGCCGGGTCCCGGTAGTAGGCGTCCCCCATCGCGTCGAAACCGTGGGCGACGGGGCAGCGGCCCACGGGGCGGGCCTCTTCCTGCAGTGATGTCATGGCCTGGTCCTTTCGCGGGTCAGACGCCGGTGACGGCGGAGGCGACGATCGAGGAGAGCTTCTGGAAGCGGGCGACGTTGTCGCCCTCGTCCATCACGCCGGAGGAGAGGAAACAGAAGGACATGCCCGAGACGGGGTCCACCCACAGCAGGGACGAACCGGCGCCGTAGGAGCCGAAGGTGCGCGGCGAGACGAACGGGCCGAAGAAGCGGGCGTGCGTCCCCGTGCCGGCGAGGGCCATGCCCAGGCCCATGTTGCCCGGCGGGAGATCCCACTTGCGGGCGGCGGCGACCATGCCGTAGAGGTCGTTGATCTGGTCGCCGGTCTGGTTGGTCGTGGCGAAGTCCAGCACCGCCTCGCCGATGAGCTGCTCCCCGGAGGACGTGCGTCCCCCGTTGCGCAGCATCTCCGTGAACGCGAAGACGTCGTCGATGGTGGACACCGCGCCGACCCACGGCATCTCGGCGTCCTCGCGGTCGATGACGTCGTTGAGGCACTCGATGTCCTCGGGCTTGAGCCAGGAGTCGTTGGCGACGATGACCTTCAGCGGCACGCCCCGCTCGCGCCACTCGGCGGGCATCCCGAACCGGGTGTGCGTCATGCCGACCGGTTCGAAGACCTTCTCCCGCATCAGCTCACGGAACGAGTCGGCGCCGTAGGCGCGCCGGGCCATCTCGCCCATCAGCGCGTGGTTGATGGCCGCCGAGTAGTTCAGGTTCGTGCCCGGTTCGTGTACGACGTCGACGCCGCCCAGCGCCTTGATGACGTCGGCGAGCACCGCGAAACCCTCCGGGCCCAGGCCCGGGTTGGGCGTGGCGGGCATCCCGGCCCGGTGGGTGAGCAGGTGGGCGAGGTTGATCCGGTCCTTGCGGGCCGCACGGAACGGCTCGGTGCCGAAGAACTCCGGAACGAGGTCGACGACGCGGGTCGACAGCATCAGTCGGCCCTCGCTGAGGGCCCGGAGGACCAGGGCGTTGGTGAAGCCCTTGGACATGGACAGGATGCGGTAGACGTCCTCCCGCCGGGTCGGGCGGCCGGTGGCGGCGTCGGCCAGTCCGTAGCTGCCGCGCAGGGCGATCTCGCCGTGGCGGGCCACGACGACGTTCGCCCCGTGGTAGGCGCCGCTCGCGATGTCCGCGCGGATGGTGTCGTCCAGGACCTCGAGGAAGCGGCGTTCCACGCCGGGCGTCTCGGTGAGGGCGACGGTGGGTTCCGGGGCTTCGGTGTGCTGCACTGGTTCTTCTCCGTCCGGTGTGCTGAAGGGGTCAGAGCATGAGGGCGCCGCCGGACGGCGACAGCGTCTGACCGGTGTAGTGGCCCGCCGCGTCCGAGGCGAGGAAGAGGACCGTCCGGCCGATCTCGTCGGGCTCGGCGAGCCGCTTCAGCGGCTGGAGGGCCAGCAGGGCCTGGACGTGGTCGTCGCCGGACGCCGTGAGCATGGCCGTCCTGATGCCGGCCGGGGCCAGCGCGTTGACCCGGATGTCGAAGGGGGCGAGTTCCGCCGCCACCGCCTTGGTGAGGCCCACGACCGCCGCCTTCGACGCCGGGTAGTAGGCGGGCATCGGCAGGCCGATGAGACCGGCGACGGACGCGAAGTTGATGATCGAACCGCTGCCGGCGGCCTTCATGAGCGGAACGGCGGCACGGATCGTGTAGAACGTGCCGTTGAGGTTGATCGCGACGACGCGGTCGAAGTCCTCGTCGGAGATGCCGTCCAGGAACTCCGGGTGGTAGGTCTCGCCGCTCTTGAAGGACTCGGTCATCCGCTGGTTGATCCCGTCCACCCACGCCTGCTTCGCCCTGCTCGGGGTGGCGACGCCGGCGGCGTTCACGAGGATGTGCAGATGGCCGTGGTCCCCGCGGACCCGGTCGAAGACGCGGTTCACCGCGGCGGAGTCGGAGACGTCCGCGGCCTGCCCCCGGACCCGTTCCAGACCGGCGAACTCGCGGTCGAGGTCCTCCTGCCGCAGATCCATGCCGTACACCGTGGCACCGGCTTCCGCCAGGACTTTCACGGCGGCCAGGCCCATGCCCGAAGCCGCTCCGGTGACGACCGCGATCCTGCCGTCGAGTTCCATAGTCGATCCCCTCGTCATTGAGGTGTGAACCTGCCGCGTCGTGGCAGGTCCTGCCTTCCAGCGGTGAAGTCCGGTCAACCTAACCAAGAATTTGACACCTGTCTAGGTTTGGTTTCCCGGGGCGTGCGGACACCGGATTCCCCCGCGGTCGAAGCAGGGACCGCTCCCCGGGGGCGCCGGGACCGCCCCGCGACCGCGGACACCGCCGCCCCCGCTGCGAACGGGGACGGCGGTGCCGGGGAGGAGACGGCGCGGGACCGCCGGGAAGGCCAGGAGGCCCGCACCACCCCGGAGGCCGGGCACACGACGGCGGTGCCGTCCTCCACCGGGGCGCCCCCGCGCTCCCGGAAACGGCGGTGGCCGGCCCGCCGCTCCGCGGGGGAGCACGCCCCCGCCCCCGCCGCTCCGCGTGCTCCCGCGCGACCCCCGCGAAGGACGTCACCTCCGCACCCGTGACCTCGACCACGGCGACGCGACGGCCGCCGCCGTCCGGCAGGGCCGGCCGCCCACCGGCGGACTCCGGCCCCCTCGGTCTCCTCGGCGTACCCGGCCGGCAGGCCGGCCGCGGCGGTCTTCCGTCCGGCCGGGACCAGGGGGTCCGGCTCGTCACGCGGCCCGCCCGG
>NZ_LIRG01000922.1 GCF_001419695.1 Streptomyces prasinopilosus | reverse complement strand
CGCGGCGACCGGGTCGTGGGTCACCATGACCACCGTCTGCCCCAGCTCGCGCACGGAGTTGCGCAGGAAGCCGAGCACCTCGGCACCGGAACGGGAGTCGAGGTTCCCGGTGGGCTCGTCGCCGAAGACGATCTCGGGCCTGGAGGCCAGCGCCCGCGCGACCGCGACCCGCTGCTGCTGGCCGCCGGACAGCTGGGACGGCCGGTGGCTCAGCCGGTCGGCCAGGCCGATCATCCCGATCACCGTGTCGAGCCACTGCCGGTCCGGCTTGCGCCCCGCGATGTCCATCGGGAGGGTGATGTTCTCCAGGGCCGTCAGGGTCGGCAGCAGGTTGAACGCCTGGAAGATGAAGCCGATCTTGTCCCGGCGCAGCCGGGTGAGCTGCTTGTCCTTGAGGGACCCCAGCTCGGTGTCACCGATGCGCACGGAACCGGACGAGAACGTGTCGAGACCGGCCACGCAGTGCATCAGGGTGGACTTGCCCGAACCGGAGGGGCCCATGATCGCGGTGAACTCGGCCTGCCGGAAGTCCACGGAGACCTGGTCGAGGGCGACCACCCGGGTCTCACCCTGGCCGTAGGTCTTCGACAGCTCCGTGGCACGTGCGGCCACGGCGGTGGTCCGGTCGGCTGCGGGTCCCCCCGGACGGAGTCCGGGGGAGGGTGCGGTGGTCACGGGATGGACACTCCTGACGGTACGGCGTTTCACGGCAACGGGACGAGATCCATCGTTCCGTCCGCGGGCTCCCGTGGAGTCAGCCCCAGCTCCGGTTCCGGGGGGCGACTCGGGGTGGACCCCGGGGCCCGCCGTCATACCTGCGGATGACGGCCGACCCGGAGCGAGGGGGAGACGTCCCGGACCGGGAGGGCGGATCCGGGCCCGGACCGGGGCGCCCCGGGCCCGGACCGGGGGCGGGTCCGGGCCGAGCGGAGCCGGCTGAACACCCGATGCCGCAAGAACAGGTGGAGCGCCCTTGTTCAGACGGTGAAATTCCGTCATTCCGTACGTGCGGCGGGTCCCCGCACGCACGGCTGGTGGCATGTGCTGATGGCGATTCCCGTGGCCTGATACACCCTCAGGCGCCAATAAAATAAGACAACATCGGCCCACCACCCCGCAGTTCGGATGAGGGGTCCCGATAGGCTCGGGGGGCCCGAAGCGGAGCCCATGGCCTGCCCGGATGGTGGAATGCAGACACGGCGAGCTTAAACCTCGCTGCCCCTGCTGGGGGCGTGCCGGTTCGAGTCCGGCTCCGGGCACCATCTTCGACGCACCCCTGTTCCGGCGGTTGCCTCTGCCCTCAGAACGGGAAGGCGTTCACGCCCGGTGCTGTCGGCCTGTGCCGGGTGAGGTGGCCCGGACGGCGGGAACCCCCTGTGCTCGTCATGCCTCACCGCGCAGGCGGCTACATGGGGCTCTGCCGTGAGGCACGCACGGCTTTGACATCCTGCGGGTACTGCCCCCTCGGAGACGGGGGCCGTTACTCTCCCGGCCATGACTGACTACGTGCAGGTATCGACCGCTACGCCCGTCCGCGAGAACGCCGTCGACTTGGCCCAGGGGGCGGTCAAGGCGCGGCTCGCTGCGGGCGCGCAGATCATCGGCCCCGTCACGTCGGTGTTCTGGCACCTCGGGGAGTTCGGTGAGGGCGAGGAGTGGCGGCTGCTCCTCACGACGACGCGCGAGCGGTACCCGGAGCTGGAGCGGTATCTCCTCGACGCGCACCCGTGGGACAACCCGGAGGTGATCGCCACGCCGATCACAGGGGCGGCCCGCTGCCTGGAGTGGATCAAGGGCAGTGTGGACCCCGCGTCGTCCTAGGCGGTGGCGCTCTCCAGCAGGTGACGGACGGACGGGACGTCCCGGTGCCGGCCCAGCTGCGCCAGTACCGGGGTGAGCCGCTGGCGAGGGCGTACGGAGGCCACGCCGGTGGACAGGGTCAGTGCCCGGCCGGTCACCGCGGCGGCCTCCTCGATTTCCCCGGCCGCGAGGTAGGCGTCCGCGAGCCACGAGAGGTAGAGCGCTTTGTCCCGGGCGCGGACGACGTCGTCTCCACGGGGCCGGGGTCCCCGGACGCGTTCGCCCCGCGGTCCGACGGGCGGGTGCCCGGGTGGGGCATCGACCCCCCGACGTCCTGGACGGCGTCGACGGCACCCGGCTCACGACCGTCGGCGGTGTCGAAGGCGCGCCTCCGGCGTGGCCCCGGCGACGGCGACGCCTCCGGCCACGTGCCGGTGCAGCCGGTCCGGGTGCGCGGGCTTCCCCCGATCCGCCGTACGCGCGTCCCTCGATCTCACGGGTCCGGCCGTCGACACCGGCGGCGGCCACCGGGGCCGGGGGTCCGCGCTGGTCCTGGGCGGACCCGGGAAGGGCCGGAACGGGCGGGGCCGGTCCCGGGAAGGTACCGGACAGGTCATGGTTCGGCGTCCCGCGGTGAGGGGAATCGCACCGCCGCGTAGCGTGTTGTGCAGCACAACGAGGGAAAGATCCTTCTCGGGCAGGGGGGTCATTCCTTTGCCTACCTATTACTCTTGAGCCCAAGGCCGCGTCGTGTGGCCATGGAGGAGTGAAATGAGGAGCAGAAACCCGGTCTTCTCGCGACGGGGGTTCAGCCGCGACAACGGCTACGCGGGCTTCAACACCGCGCCGCAGGCCGGGGGTCCCGCTGTCGCCACGCAGGGCAACCCGTACGCGCAGCCCACCGGCAACCCGTACGCGCAGAACCCCTACGCGCAGAACCCGTACGGCCAGCAGGACGTGCAGCACGGTGCGCCGCAGGCGCCCGTCGCCGCCGGCCGGATGACCATCGACGACGTCGTCATGCGCACGGGCACCACGCTCGGCGTGCTCATCGTCTTCGCCGCGCTCGCCTGGGCCCTGCTGCCCGTGGACGACGCCAACCTCGGCCGGTCCTACGGCATCGGCATCGGCGCCGCGCTGATCGCCATGGTCCTGGGCCTCGTGCAGTCCTTCAAGCGCAAGGCCGCGCCCGCGCTGATCCTGACGTACGCCGCGTTCGAGGGCGTGTTCCTCGGCGTGATCTCCAGCGTCGTCGACAACCGCATCGCCGACGGTGCGGCCATGCAGGCCGTGCTCGGCACCATGGCGGTCTTCGTCGGTGTGCTGGTGGCGTACAAGGCGGGCTGGATCCGCGTCAACCGCCGCTTCTACGGCTTCGTGATGGCGGCCGCGCTCGGCTTCATCCTGCTGATGTCCGTGAACCTGCTGTTCGCGGTGTTCGGCGGCGGTGACGGCCTCGGCTTCCGCAGCGGCCCGCTCGGCATCATCTTCGGCGTCATCGGCATCATCCTCGGTGCCTGCTTCCTCGCCCTGGACTTCAAGCAGGTCGAGGACGGTCTCGCCTACGGTGCCCCGCGCGAGGAGGCCTGGCTCGCCGCCTTCGGCCTCACGCTGACGCTGGTCTGGCTCTACCTCGAGTTCCTGAGGCTCATCGCGATCTTCAGCAGCAGCGACTAGCGACCGGTCGGCGCGCGGGTGAGCGACGCGTCCGACCCACGAGGACACAGGCGAGGGCCCCGGGTTCACCCGGGGCCCTTCGCCTGTG
>NZ_LIRG01000921.1 GCF_001419695.1 Streptomyces prasinopilosus | reverse complement strand
GCCCCGGCCGGTCCTCCTCCAGGGGATCCGCCCCGGTCAGCTCGCGTCGGTCAGTTCCACCTGGATCTCGACCTCCACCGGAGCGTCCAGCGGCAGGACCGCGACACCCACCGCGCTGCGGGCGTGGACGCCCTTGTCGCCGAGGACGTCGACCAGCAGCTCGCTCGCGCCGTTGAGGACGCCCGGCTGGCCCGTGAAGTCCGCGGCCGAGGCCACGAACCCGGTGACCTTGACCACGCGCGCGACGCGGTCCAGGTCGCCGGCGACGGACTTCACGGCGGCGAGCGCGTTCAGCGCGCAGGTGCGGGCCAGCTCCTTGGCCTCCTCCGCCGTGACCTCGGCGCCGACCTTGCCGGTCAGCGCGAGCTCGCCGCCCACCATGGGGAGCTGGCCGGCGGTGTACACGTACCGCCCGGACAGCACGGCGGGGCGGTACGCGGCCAGCGGCGGGACGACCTCGGGCAGGCTCAGGCCGAGCTCGGCCAGTTTCGCCTCGACCGCACTCACGCCTGCTTCTCCCGCTTCAGGTAGGCGACCAGCTGCTCGGGGTTGTTCGGGCCGGGAACGACCTGCACGAGTTCCCAGCCGTCCTCGCCCCAGGTGTCCAGAATCTGCTTCGTG
Organism: Streptomyces prasinopilosus; assembly: GCF_001419695.1. GTDB lineage: Bacteria > Actinomycetota > Actinomycetes > Streptomycetales > Streptomycetaceae > Streptomyces > Streptomyces prasinopilosus. The sequence goes on along the minus strand of NZ_LIRG01000921.1, from coordinate 1,389 downwards.
GCGTGGACCAGCAGCGGAACCGTGGAGTACTCCCATTTCGTCATGCGGCGACTCTAACCGCTGGATTCCCGGGAACCCTCCCCCGGAGCCGACGGGGCACGCGGGGAGGAATTAGGCTCGAAGGCGTGAGCAGGCTTCAGGTCGTCAGTGGCAAGGGCGGAACCGGCAAGACCACGGTGGCCGCGGCCCTCGCGCTGGCCCTGGCCACGGAGGGGAAGCGGACGCTTCTCGTCGAGGTCGAGGGCCGCCAGGGCATCGCACAGCTCTTCGAGACGGAGGCGTTGCCGTACGAGGAACGGAAGATCGCGGTCGCTCCCGGCGGCGGTGAGGTGCACGCCCTCGCCATCGACGCCGAACGCGCCCTGCTGGACTACCTCCAGATGTTCTACAAGCTGGGCAGTGCCGGACGGGCCCTGAAGAAGCTCGGCGCGATCGACTTCGCGACCACCATCGCGCCCGGGGTGCGGGACGTCCTGCTGACCGGCAAGGCGTGCGAGGCGGTACGGCGCAAGGAGCGGAACGGGCGGTTCGTCTACGACTACGTCGTGATGGACGCCCCGCCGACCGGGCGCATCACCCGTTTCCTCAACGTCAACGACGAGGTGGCCGGACTCGCCAGGATCGGCCCGATACACAATCAGGCGCAGGCCGTGATGCGGGTGCTGAAATCACCGGAGACGGCGGTGCACCTGGTCACGCTGCTGGAGGAGATGCCGGTCCAGGAGACCGTGGACGGCATCGCCGAGCTGCGGGCGGCCCGGCTGCCGGTGGGCCGGGTCATCGTGAACATGGTGCGCCCGGAGCTGCTGGACGCGGCCGATCTGGAACTCGTGGGGACGGTCCCGCGTTCCTCCGTCGCGCGGTCGTTGTCCTCCGCCGGCCTCGGCGGCGCGCGGCGCGGGGGGCACGCCGAGCGGCTGGTGGACCCCCTGCTCGCGCAGGCGGAGGAGTACGCCGAGCGGTACGCGCTGGAGGCCGAGCAGCGTGCCGCGCTGGCCGAGGTGGACCTGCCCCGGCACGAGCTGCCGCTGCTCGCGGAGGGCATGGACCTGGCGGGCCTGTACGCGCTGGCCAGGGAGCTCCGCGCCCAGGGCGTGTCGTGACCGGCGGGAACCCGTCCGGCCGCGCCGGACGCGGCAGGGGGGTGCCCGGTCCGGGCGCCGGTGCGGGTGCGCCCGTCCGGGACGTGCCCGCGCCGGGCGTCGCGGCGGGCGGACCCGTCGTGCCGTCCGTCGTCCCACCCGTCGCGTCGCCCTCCGTCACGAGCCGGGAACCGCACCGGGAAACCCGTCGAGAACCGAGTCGGAAGCATCGGAAGCAGGGGATGTCATGAGTCGTCGTCCGGAACCGGAGCACGCGCACGACCCGGCCCACGCGCACGACCGGGCC
>NZ_LIRG01000920.1 GCF_001419695.1 Streptomyces prasinopilosus | reverse complement strand
GGACGGCGTGCAGACCGCCCGCACCCTCCCGGCCCCGGCGCTCCCGCTCGGCTGAACCCTCCGGCCCGGGCGGACCCGGGCCGAGCCGGATCGAGCCGAACCGGAGCGGCCGCATGCACGTNNACGTGCATGCGGCCGCTCCGCGTCACGCCTTCAGGCGTTCCACCGCCGCCCGTACCCGCTCGTCCGTGGCGGTGAGGGCGACGCGGACGAACCGTTCGCCGGCCGGACCGTAGAAGTCGCCCGGGGCGACCAGGATGCCGAGTTCGGCGAGGCGGGCGACGGTGTCCCAGCAGGACTCGTCGCGGGTGGCCCACAGGTAGAGCCCGCCCTCGCTGTGCTCGATGCGGAAGCCGTGCCCCAGGAGGGCCATCCGCAGGGCGGTGCGGCGGGCCGCGTAGCGCTCGCGCTGGACGCGGACGTGCTCGTCGTCGCCCAGGGCCGCCACCACGGCCGCCTGGGTGGGCGCCGAGGTCATCATGCCGCCGTGCTTGCGGATCTGCAGCAGGGGGCCGAGGACGGCCGGGTCGCCGGCCAGGAAGGCGGCGCGGTAGCCGGCGAGGTTGGACCGCTTGGACAGCGAGTGCACGGCGACGACGCCGTCGTGGGAGCCGCCGTTGACGTCCGGGTGCAGCACCGAGACCGGGTCGGCGTCCCAGCCCAGTTCGAGGTAGCACTCGTCGGAGAGGACCAGGACGCCGTGCTCGCGGGCCCAGGCGACGATCCGGGTCAGTTCCGCCTTGGGGAGCACCCGGCCGGTGGGGTTGGACGGGGAGTTCAGCCAGAGGAGCTTCAGGCCCGCCGGGTCCAGGTCGGTGGGGTCGTCGTACGCCTCGTACTGCGCGCGGGCCAGGCGGGCGCCGACCTCGTACGTCGGGTAGGCCAGGCGCGGGTACGCCACCCGGTCGCCCGGGCCGAGGCCCAGCTGGGTGGGGAGCCAGGCGACCAGTTCCTTGGAGCCCACGACCGGCAGCACGTGGTGGTGGGTGATCCCGCGGGCGCCCAGACGGCGCTCCACCCAGCGGGTGAGCGCGTCCCGCAGGTCCGGGGTGCCCCAGACCGTGGGGTAGCCCGGGGAGTCCGCGGCGGCGACCAGGGCCTTCTGGATCGGCTCGGGGACCGGGTCGACGGGGGTGCCGACGGAGAGGTCGACGATGCCGTCGGGGTGCGCGGCGGCCGTCTTCTTGTACGGCTCGAGCTTGTCCCAGGGGAAGGTGGGCAAGCGTTCGGAAACTGCGGACACGGTTACTGGCTCACTTTCGTCCGTGCGCTGTCGACGGTGCGCTTCGGGCACGCCGGTACGGCAAACGCCTCGGCCCCGTGCGGCGCCGATCGGGGTGATCGGGCCGTACGGGACCGAGGCGGCGCGGGTGCGGGCCGCTTCCGGCCGCCCGAACGCCTACGCCTACGCCTGCGGCGGCAGCGCGGCGATGAACGGGTGGTCGCGCTCGATCAGCCCGAGCTTGCTGGCGCCGCCCGGCGAGCCGAGGTCGTCGAAGAACTCGACGTTGGCCTTGTAGTAGTCCTTCCACTCCTCGGGAGTGTCGTCCTCGTAGAAGATGGCCTCGACCGGGCAGACCGGTTCACAGGCGCCGCAGTCGACGCATTCGTCCGGGTGGATGTACAAGGACCGCTGGCCCTCGTAGATGCAGTCGACCGGGCACTCCTCGATGCACGCCTTGTCCTTCACGTCGACACAAGGCTGCGCGATGACGTAGGTCACGCTGTCGTTCCTCCTCGGTAGGGCGCCGGCGGGCCTCCTCAGGCTCCGCCGCCTGGCGCGCGGGAGCGCGGCGTCGTCGATGCCCGCCCCTAGTATCTCCGTTCTTGGGCATGATCCGAACAGGAGGGGTGTACCGACCTGTGGAAATCTCCGCCGCCGGCCGTCTAGAGGTCCGCATCACCACTGCTGACGTGGGCAAACGGGTCTCCGTACGGAGCTTGGTCGAACATGGTCCCCCGGGTGAGAGGTTCACCGACGCGGTCGGGGTTCTCACATCATGGGACAACGGTGTGCTGCGGATCACACGGAGGGACGGCGAGAGCGTCCTCGTCCGGGAGTCCGCGCTGGTCGCGGGCAAGGTCGTGCCGTCCGCGCCGGCCCGTCGGCGCGGTCCGGCCGCCTCCTACGAGGAACTGGCGCGGGCCGCCGCGCGGGCGTGGCGGCCCGTGGAGAGCGAGCGGCTGGGCGACTGGGAGCTGCGGGCCGCGGGCGGCTTCACCCGCCGGGCCAACTCGGTGCTGCCGCTCGGCGACCCGGGCATGCCGCTGGACGAGGCGCTGGCGGCCGTGTGCCGCTGGTACGCGGACCGCGGGCTGCCCGCCTACGTGCAGACGGCGACCGGCGCCGAGGGCACGCAGGAGGCGCTGGGCGCGGAGCTGGAGCGGCGGGGCTGGGTGCGGGAGGTGACCGCCCAGCTGTGGGTCGGCGCTCTCGCCCCGGTCGCCGACGCGGGACCGGAGCCGTCCGGCGGCGGGCCGGGCGGGGCGGACGTCCTGCTGTCCCGGGAGGCCGACGGGGCGTGGCTGGCGCGCTATCGGCGCCGGGGGGTGGGCGAGGTCGCCCTGAAGGTGCTGGGAGGGGGCTCCCCCGCGAGCCCGGGAGGCCCCTCGGTGTGGTTCGCGACCGTGCCGGCGGAGGACGGCGGCGACGGCTTCGGGGACGGGGCCGCGGGCGGTGCCGCCCCCGCGGCGATCGGGCGGTGCGTCGTGGACGGCCGGTGGGCCGGTTTCGCCGCCGTCGAGGTGGATCCGGCGCTGCGGCGGCGCGGGCTCGCGAGCGCCGTGATGGCCGCGCTGGCCCGGCGGGCGCTCGACGAGGGCGCGTCGGCGGCCTGGCTCCAGGTCGAGGCCGACAACGCGGCGGCCCACGCCCTGTACGGCAGGATGGGTTTCGCCGCGCACCACGCGTACCACCACTACCGCGCGCCCCGGTCGTCGGCCCCGACCGGCGACGGGGCGCCGTGAAAGGGCACGAACCGGTCATGCGCTCCCCCCGTCCTCCGCTCCCGGAACGCTCCGCCGACCTGCGGCGGCGGTTCGCCGAGGAGGCCCGGTCCGGGCGGCCGGACCTGGCCACGCTGTGCCTGCTGGTCGGCGCGGTGGCGGACGGCACGCTGGACGAGGCGGGCATCGACGCCGCGCAGATCGAGCTGGACGAGCTGGCGGGCCGTCTCCCCCACCGGCCCGGCACCCCGCGCGCGTGGGCGTCGGCACTGCGGGAGCTGCTGGGCGAGCGGTGCGGTTTCCACGGCACTCCGGGCGACTACCGGCGCCTGGAGTCGTCGCTGCTGCACGAGGTGCTGCGGCGCCGGCGCGGGCTGCCGATCCTGCTGTCGGTGGTGTGGCTGGAGGTCGCCCGGCGGGCGGGGGCGCCGGTGTACGGGGTCGGGCTGCCCGGCCACTTCGTGGTCGGTCTCGGGGAGACCGGCACGGCGGCGGGTGCGGAGCCGGACGCGCGGGGCGGGGCGTTCCCGGAGCGGCGGGTGCTCGTCGATCCCTTCGACGGCGGCCGGGTGCTGACCGGGGCCGACGCGGAGCTGCTGGTCGCCGGGGCGACGGGGGCGCCGCTGGACCCGTCGATGCTGGTGCCGGCCGGTCCGCTGGACGTCGTGCTGCGCGTCCTGAACAACGTCCGGGCGTGGGCCGAGGCCCGCCCGGAGCGGTCGGACGTGTCGCTGTGGGCGCTGGACCTGTCCCTGCTGCTCCCGTCCCGTCCGGCGGAGCTGCGGTACGAGCGGGCCCGGCTGCTGGTGCGGCGCGGTGACTTCCTCGACGGCGCGGACGAGCTGGAGGCGTACGCCGAGGTGGTGGCCGCGGTGGACGGGCCGGCGGCGGACCGGATCCGCGGCGAGGCCCGGGCCGCGCGGTCGCTGCTCAACTGAGGCCCGCCCGGTCCGTCCGGCCGCGCACTCCCCGCCGCCCCTCGCGCACCGCCCCCTTCACGCCGCCGCGTCCTCTTCCGCCGCGCACGGCGGACGGGATCCACCACACACCTCGTTTGACATAGGTATCTTCGAATACCTAATCTTTCCGGGTGTCCACCAGGAGTGCCTCCGAACAGCGCGTCGCACGCGTGAGCTCCGAGCTCGCGGCGTGCCTTCCCGCGCTGCACCGGGCCCTGGAGCGGCGGGTGGCGAGCGAGTACCCGCACCCGAAGCCGCCCGAGGGACAGCTGGCACTGCTGCGGTTCGTCGCACAGCGTGAGGGTGCCACGGTCCGCGAGGCGGCCGAGGCGCTGCTGATGAAGCCGAACAACGTCAGCGCCCTGGTCTCCCGGCTCACCGAGCGGGGGGAGCTGGAGCGCCGGCAGGACGGCGTCGACAAGCGGATCGCCCGCCTCCACCTCACCGAGTCCTCGCGGCAGCGGATCGCCGAGGCCGTCGCCCTCGAGGAGAGTCACCTCGGCCGGGCGATGCTGTCCCTCACCGACGGTGAGCTGGACGCGCTGGGTTCCGCCGTCGGCGCGCTGAAAGCGCTGACCCGCAACCTCCGCCCGGCAGTCCGCTGACACGAGCGTCACGGGCCGCGGCGCACGGCGCGGTCGCCCGCGATCGCGCACGGGCACGGGCACGGGCGCGCGGTGAAGCGCTCGTCCGGTGTTCCGCGCGTCCGCTCCTCCCCCTCCGAACCTTCCGAAGGCAGTCCTCGGACCGTCCCGTGCACGGCCCGGCCCACCGCCCCGTGCGCTCCGTCCCGCCCCTGACCGGCCGGGCGGGGCGCCGTGGGCCGGCCGCCGGGTCCCGGTCCCCGCCGTGCGGTTCGTTCGTCCCCCCTTGAGAAAGAAACGGCTCCTTTCATGGCGTCCACCCCCGTGGATCACTCCGCTCCCGACACGGCCGCCCGGTCGAAGGTCGAGCGCTTCCGGGCCAATCCCTGGCTCGCGCTGACCGCCGTGTCGTTCGGCCTGCTCATGGTGCAGCTCGACGGTTCCGTCGTCGCCATCGCCAACCCGGCGATCGGCAGGGACCTCGGCGCCAGCACGGCCGAGCTGCAGTGGGTCACCAACTCCTACCTGATCGCGCTCGCCGCCTCGATGATCCTCGGCGGCAAGCTCGGCGACCGGTTCGGCCGGCGCTTGTACTACCTCGTCGGCATCGGCGGGTTCGTCGTCACCTCGGTCGCCATCGGCCTGGTCGGCAGCATCGAGGGCGTCATCGTCTTCCGTGCCCTGCAGGGCCTGGCGGGCGGCATCCTGATGCCCAACACCCTGGGCATCCTGCGCGCCGTCTTCCCGCCGAAGAGGTTCGCCCTCGCGGTGGGCATCTGGGGCATGGTCTCGGCCGTGTCGACGTCACTGGGCCCGATCATCGGCGGTCTGCTCGTCGAGCACGTCGACTGGGAGTCGGTCTTCTACCTGAACGTGCCGATCGGCCTGGTCGCGCTGGTGTTCAGCGCGGTGGTCCTCGCCGAGTCCAAGAACTCCGGCGGCCGGCAGCGCTTCGACCTCCTCGGCGTCGTCCTGCTGGCCGCGGGTCTGGTCGCGCTCGTCTTCGGCATCGTCAAGGGCGAGACGTGGGGCTGGGCCTCCGCCGGCACCCTCGGCTCCCTCGCCCTGGGGCTGGCGCTGCTGGTCGTCTTCGGCCTGTACGAGACCCGGCAGGAGCACCCGCTGCTGCCGATGCGCCTGTTCCGCAACCGTTCGCTGACCACCGGCGCGGTCATGACCCTGCTGAACTTCTTCGTGATGCTCGGCGGCATCTTCTTCATCATGCTGTACCTGCAGAACGTGCGCGGCTACACGCCGGTCGAGGCCGGTGTCAGCACGCTGCCGATGTCGATCGCGTCGCTGTTCGCCTCGCCGCTCGGTTCCCAGCTGACCGCCCGCCTCGGCGCGCGCGTCACGATCCCGCTGGGTCTGCTCCTGTCGGGTGCCGGCATGTTCGGCATGCTGTCGTGGAGCGTCGACTCGTCCTACGCGACGATGTGGCCGCCGTTCGTCGCGATCGGCCTGGGCGTCGGCATCGTGCTGCCCGCCACCGCCGCCACGATCATCGGCAACGCGCCCGTCAGGGACGGCGGGGTGGCCTCCGGCCTGCAGTCCACCATGCTGCAGATCGGTGGTGCGCTCGGCACCTCGGTGCTGATCACCGTGATCGCCGGCAAGGTCGGTTCCTCGCTGTTCGGCGAGCTGACCGGCGCGGGTGTCCCGAGCGGCGTGGCGCGCGGTCTGGAGAAGGCCGAGGACGCCGTCACGATGGGCATCGCCCCGGTCTCCGGTGACATGCCGGCGCAGCTCAGGGCCGCCGTCGTCGAGGGCAGCGGCCAGGCGTTCGTCAACGGTCTGCACGCCGCCGTCACCGTCACCGGCGTCCTGTGCGTCCTCGGTGCCGCGGCCGCCGCCGTCTTCGTCAAGGGCCGGGCCGAGGAGGCGAGGGACATGCGCGCCCAGGCCGAGGCCGCCGGGGAGCCCGTGGGGGTCGTCGCCGCTCACTGAGCGGGCCGTACGAGGCGCGCGCGAACGCGCGGGCGGCGCCGTCCGGACCGGGTCTCCGGTCCCGGACGGCGCCGCTTGCGTCCTTCCCGCACGGCCCGGCCGGTCCGCGGGGCTCCCGCGCCCCGTCCGCGTCCGTCCCGTCCGCCTCCTCAGAGGCTCTCGGCGGTGAGCCGTCCCGCGCGTACGGCGGCCCCGAGCTTCTCGAAGTCCCGTTCGTTGCGGTCGGCGTAGGCCTGGGCGAAGGCCGGGAGGGCGCGGTCGAACCGGTCGCCGCCGCCCAGGTAGGCGGAGATCGCGACGGGGTCGCCGGAGCGGGCGTGGGCGCGGGCGAGGCTGCTCCCGCACCAGCCGCCGAAGAGGGCGAGCGTGCGGGGGTCCATGGTCTCGGGGCGGGCGATGCCCTTCCAGTCCCGGAGCTGGCGCACGTAGAAGTCCCGCTGCCTGCCGTCCAGGCCCAGGACGCGGGTCCAGCCGAGGAAGATGTCGCTGGAGGTCTGGATGAGGCGCTGGCCGGTCACCACGCGGCGGCCCTGGTTGTCGAAGCGTTCGCCGTCCGTGTACGGGGCGAGCACCGACTCCTGCGCCTCCTTGGCCTGGAGCAGCAGCGGGTCGTCGTCGTCG
>NZ_LIRG01000092.1 GCF_001419695.1 Streptomyces prasinopilosus | reverse complement strand
CACCCCTCCCGTCCCTCGCGAACTGGCCGGCCGCCGCCGCGCGCAGGACGTCGTCCTCTCCCCCTCGGACCGCCCCGGCACCTGGCTCCTGCGCGTCGACACCGGGCACCCCGTCCTCTTCGCCCGGCCCAACGACCACGTCCCCGGCATGGTCCTGTTCGAGGCGGCCCGCCAGGCCGCGACGGCGGCGACCGGCGGAGGTGTCTTCCTCCCCTCCGATCTGGCCTCCTCCTTCAGCCGCTACACCGAACTGGACAGCCCCTGCCTCCTCGAGACCGAGGTCCTGGACGAACTCGACGGGAGCGGAGCCGGCGACGGGGTCCTGGGCCGCGGCGGGGGAGACGACGACGGAGGCGCGGTGACCGTACGGGTCGTCGGCCTGCAGCACGACGAACCCGTCTTCGGCGTCGTCCTCACCTCGGCGCCCCACCGCCGGGCTCCGGGGCCGCCCCCGGCCCCGGCCCCGATCCCGGTACGGGTGCTGACGTGACGGTGGACCTCCTGATCACGGGCGGCACCGGCTTCATCGGCAGCCGGATCACCGCCGCGGCACGCCGGCACCCGGACCTCCGCGTCCGGTCGCTCTCCCGCCGTACGCCCGCCGGGAGCGCCGGGCCCGGAGCCACGCGGGCGGCTCCCTCCCCGGGCGTGTCCCCGTCCGCCGGAACCGTTCCCTGCGACCTCGCCGATCCCGCCTCCCTGCGCGGCAGTTGCGCCGGCGTCGACGTCCTCGTCCACTGCGCCTCGCTCATCACCGGCGACGCGGAGTCCGTCGCGGCGGTCAACGACCGGGGCACGAAGGCCCTGGTGGAGGAGGCGGTGCGCAGCGGGGTGCGCCGCATCCTGTACGTGAGCACCGCCGCCGTCCACGGCAGGGGCCCCTTCCGCGGCGTACGGCCCGGCGAGGCCCCCGTCGCTCCGGTCTCCGCCACCAGCCGCAGCCGCGCCGCGGCCGAACGGCACGTGCTCGCGGCGGGCGGCCTGGTGCTGCGGCCCCACCTGGTGTACGGCGTGGGCGACCGCTGGGTGGTCCCCGGACTGGTGGGGCTCCTGAGGGAGTTGTCGGCGACCGTGGCGGACTGCGGGGCCCTGCACTCGATGATCGACGTGGACACCCTGGGCCGCGCGGTCGTCGCCGCGGCGCTCTCCCCGGCCCACGGTCCCGGCGTCCACTACGTCAACCATCCGGACCCGGTCACCACGTCGGAGCTGCTCGCGGCCGTCCGCGCCCAGGTGGAACAGCCCGGCGGGGAGACGGCGGTCGACGTCACGACCGCCTACGCGCGGGCCGCCGGATCTCCCCGCGCCCTGCACCACCTCGGCATGCTCGCCGTCGACCACTGGTTCCAGGACGACGCCTTTTGGGACGGTCTGGACTGCTCCCCGGGTGAGCCCTTCCTCCGGGCCTTCCCGCACGCGGTTCCCTGGTACCGGTCGTTCGTCGCCACCCTCTGACCGGCCGTCCCCTCGGCCACCGCACCGGCGCCCGCC
>NZ_LIRG01000919.1 GCF_001419695.1 Streptomyces prasinopilosus | reverse complement strand
CCGGTGCCGTCACGCGGGCCGTCGTTCCCGTCCGCCCCGCCGCAGGGCCCGCGTGACGGCACCGGCGCCAACTCCCGGGAACCGTCATGGCCTTGTCCGCCCCTGCCCACCCGCGCGACGGCGCGCCGCCGCTGGACCGCCGGCTGCTCGCCCTGGCCGTCCTCGCGCCCCTGCTCGCCAACGCCGACATGGGCATCGTGACGCTCGCCCTCAGCGACATCCGGCGCGACCTGTCGATGTCGCTGGACGCCGTGCAATGGGTGACCAACATCTACGTGCTGCTGGTGGGCGGCCTCCAGCTGCTGGGCGGCCGGCTCGCGGACCTGGCCGGGGCCCGCCGCCTCTTCCTGCACGGCATGGCCGCCTTCGCCGTGGCGTCGGCCGTGTGCGGCGCCGCGCCCAGCGGTCCGCTCCTGGTCACCGCACGTGCCGGGCAGGCGCTGGCGGCCGCCGTGCTGGTGCCCGCCGCGATGTCGCTGCTGGTGACGGCGGCGGCACCGCACCAGCGCGCCCGGGCCTTGGCGCTGTGGGCGGGCGCCGGCGGCGTCGGCTCGGTGGCCGGCGTGCTGTGCGGCGGCCTCGTGGTCGGCGGCCTCGACTGGCGCTGGGCGTTCTGGCTGAACGTCCCCGTGATAGCCGTCGCCCTGGCGGTGGCCCGCCGCACCCCGCTGCCCGACCCGCCCCGCGCCCGCGGTGTCCGCCTGGACCTGACCGGGGCCGCCGCCCTGACCGGCGCGCTGTTCGCGGCCGTGTACGCCCTGGTGCGGCTGGCCGCGCACGGCGCGGACCGGCACACGGCGTGTGCCGCGCTCGGCGCGGCGGTACTGGCGGCCGTCTTCGCGCACCGGCAACGCACCTGTCCCCACCCGCTGCTGCCCGCGTCCCTGCTCCGCGACCGGGGCCTGGTGTCCGGTGCGGCCGGCATCCTGCTCGTGTCGACGGCCGCCGCGCCCGTCGCCTTCCTCGGCGGCATGCAGCTGCGCGACACCTACGGGTTCGGTGCGCCGGCCGCCGGAGCCGCCCTGCTGCCGGTGGTCGGGGGCATCTTCGTCGTCGGCCGGACCTGCAGCACGCTGCTGGCCCGGTACGGCGCCCGCCCGCCGTGCGCGCTCGGCTGTCTGCTGCTGGGGGCGGGCCTGTGCCTGCTGGCCGCCCGTTCGCACGCCCCGGGGTACGTCTCGGGCATGCTGCCGGGGCTGGTTCTGGTGGGGGCGGGGCTCCCCCTGATCTGGATGTCGTGCGAGGTGGTGGCGCTGGCCCGGTTCCGGGGCACCGGCGCGGGGCTGGCGGCGGGCCTGGTGCAGTGCGCGGGGCAGTTCGGCACCGCGCTGGGCACGGTGCTCGCGGTGGCGATGTGCGGCCGGGGCACCGGGGTGACCGCCGGGGCGGGGCAGGCGTTCGGGGTGGCGGCCCTGCTGATGGGGCCCGCGCTGGTGGGCGCCCTGTTCTGGCTGCCCGGCCGCCGCCCGCACTCCCCGGCCCGCCGCCGGCCGGCCGTCCGGACGTCAGACCCTGACCAGCCCGCCGTCGCGGACCGGGTCGCGCGGGACGGACACGGTGCGCTCGGCCAGCAGGTTGAGCGACTGCCGGTAGCGCGCGCCCGAAGGGGGCTCCAGCCGCGGGTGCCCGGAGAGCATGTGGGTGTGCAGGCGTTGCAGCCGCGCCGACGGCTTGGTGTCGAGTTCCTCCCGCAGCCGCACCCGGAGCCGGTGGTAGGCCATCAGCGCGTCGGCCTGCCGGCCCGACCGGTACAGGGCGAGCATGAGGTGCCCGACGAGGTCCTCGTGCGTGCCGTACTGGTGCACCAGCGCGGTGAGTTCGCCCAGTATCTCGTGGTGCCGCCCGAGGCGCAGCTCGGCCCCCAGGCGCTGGGGGACGGCGTCGAGCCGGTCCCGCTCGACGACCTCGATGGCCGCCCTGAGTAGGGGTCCGGTGGGCACGTCGACCAGCATCGGCCCCGTCCACATCATCTCGGCGGCGCGCAACTGCTCGGCGGCCTCGGCGTACTCGCCGGCCTCCAGCGTGGCGCGCGCGGCCCGCACCCGCTGCTCGTAGCGCTCCAGGTCGAGTTCACCGGGGTTCAGTTTCAGCACGTACCCCTGGTCCCGGGTCTGCAGCCGGCCGGGGCTCCCGCCCGGGCCGCGCCGGGCCCCGTCCAGGGAGCGGCGCAGCTGCATGACGTACGTGTGCACCGCCGCGACCGCCCTCGACGGCGGCCGGTACTCCCAGATCTCCTCGACTATCTGCGCCACGGACACGACGCGGTTCGCGTTGAGCGCGAGGAGCGACAGCAGCTGCCGTTGTTTCGGCGCGGTCGGGGACCGGTGGCGGTTCTTGTCGTCGCACACGCTCAGAGGGCCGAGAACGCGAAATTCCATGTGACTCCCCCATCATCGCCCGGGCGCGCCAGTGGGAAGTCACCCCTCCGGAATACCCGGTCAAACGTCACGATTCCTGTGGATTCTACCGTCACTCAGGCTCTGGTGGTCCCGGTACCGGGACC
>NZ_LIRG01000918.1 GCF_001419695.1 Streptomyces prasinopilosus | reverse complement strand
ACGAACCTTCCCCGGCTCTCGCCGTCGGCCGTGAGAGCCGGGGAAGGTTCGTGCGGTTCGCGTCGGAGGCTGAATGACGTGAGGGCGTGCCGTCCGCTGCGCCGGGAGCCGTACGGAGCGGCGGACGAAGCGCTTCCGCTGCTTCGCCGAACTCCCGGTCCGGCCCTCGGGCGCGCATCCGGAGGGCGCACGATCGAGGTGGCGGTGGCCGGCCCCCGGGCAACTCAGGCACCTGTGCCCCGGGGGCGACGCGCCCTTCCCGAAGCGTGAACACTTCGGCCGCCGCTGTCCTGATGCCGCTCTTCTGAGCGCTTGCGTGACACATGCCCGCCGAGTGCTCACGCTTTCCGGCAAGGCACCCGTCCCCGGCCCCGCACCATCGGGACCGCGGAGTCCAGAGCGCGTCGGCCCGGGTCCCGCGGCCCTCGGCCGGCGATCCCGCGGACGAGCGCGGGACCCCCGCCGGACGAAATGACTCCGGCAGGCGAAGCAGAGCGCGACGGAGCGGTCCCGCCGTCCCGTCCGGCGCAAGGCCTTTCCCCGTCCCGCGCCACCGGGTCGCGGGATTCCGCGCCTCGGGCCTGCGCGATGTCCTTCGAGACCCTCGGGGAGTGGGCGCCCCGGCACCGTCCGTATCGGGCCAACTCCACACGGCGCGCCGCATGTTGAAGGGGCAGGGATCTGCCTAAGGTGAACTCCGCCCGATGATGATCGCGCCGGTGCGGAGCCGGAGTGCCCCGCCCGGCGGCGACACAGTGTGAAGGACGGCATGAAGATAGGTTTCGCCCTCCCCCAGTTCCACCGCCAGGCGTACGGCATCGCACGGACGGACACGTTCGCCGCCGCGATCGAGGAAGCCGGGGGTGCCAGCCTGTGGGTGGGGGACCGCAACCTGGCCGCGGTCCGCCCGACCGTGGGATACGGAGGACGGGGCGACACCATCCCGGAGGAACTGAACCCCGCGGCGGACCCGTTCGTCCTCCTCGGTATCGCCGCCGCTGCGACCAGCAGGGTGCTGCTGGGCTCCCACGTCCTCGTCGCCCCGCTCTACCCGCCCGTCCAGCTGGCCCGGTCGCTGACGACGATCGACCTGGTCAGCGGCGGACGCCTGCTGCCCGGTTTCGGGGTCGGCTGGTCCCCCGAGGAGTACCGGGCGGCCGGAGCGGACTTCACCCGCCGCGGTGCCCGCATGGAGGAACTGCTCGACGCCCTCGACGCGATCTGGACCACCGACCCGGCGCGGTACGAGGGCGCGCAGCTCTCCGTGCCCGAGCACCACTCGCCGCTGAAGCCGGCCCGGAAACCGCGTCCGCCCTTCTACCTGGGCGCGATGTCCGAACGCGCCCTGCGCCGCGTCGCCCGACGCGGTGACGGCTGGCTGCCGCTGATCGCCGTCCCCGGTCACGTCGACGTCGACGGGCTCGTCGCGCAGCGCTCGCAGCTCGACGAGCTGGCCCGGCAGGCCGGCCGCGACCCCCGGGCGATCGACACCGTGCTGCGGGTGAACATCGACGCCGGTACGAGCACGGAGCGGGTCGCCGACACCGTCAAGGAGGTCCACGAACGGACGGGCATCGACCACTTCGTGATCGACTCGATGTACGACGTGGACACCGTCGACGGATCCATCGAGCACGCCCGGAAGATCCTCCGGCTCGTCGCGAACGGCTGATCCCACAGCGTCGAGCCCGCCGCGCCGAGCCCGCTGGGGCAGGCGTCGATCCGGGCCGTGCAGTCGGCGTGACGGACGTAACGGGACGGGTGGCCGGACGACTTGAGCCGGTTCCGGGCGGGGGCGCCCCACCGGGCCGGGAGGTGGGTGTGCTCGGGTCCCGCGGGGGGCGCGATGGTGCGGTGCTCGGCGTTGACCGGATCGGTGTGGAGCCTCCGGTCGACCGGGGACCGGGGACCGGGTGCCGGAGGCGAGGGCGTCGGTCCGCCAGGAGTGGAAGACGCCGCTGGGGGTGCGGGTGCCGCCCCACAGGTACCAGCCCTTCAGGGACGGCCCCCTCGCCCGATCACCCCCGAGAGGGGCGACACGGCGGCACCCGTGCGTGAAGTGGTCCTCATGCGGAGCGGCGGCAGAAGCCCCGGAGGCGCCGCCCCACCCCCTCCCGCCGCGCGCTCACGCGGGTCGGCAGGAGTGTGACGACGCCTTCCCCCGGGCCGTTCTCCCGCCTGACCGGAGAACCCCGGCGGGCCCCGGGAGGTGGGGGAACGCCCGGGGCCCGCGGCCGGATCAGGCGGTCCGCCTCATGCCGCGCGAGCCGCGGGCCGTCCCTGTCAGGCGGCGGCGAGATCGAGGGCGATATCGATGATCATGTCCTCCTGGCCGCCGACCAGGCGGCGCCGGCCGCACTCCATGAGGATGTCGCGGACGTCGACCTCGTACCGGCGGGCGGCGAGTTCCGCGTGGCGCAGGAAGCTGGAGTAGACGCCCGCGTAGCCCAGGGTGAGGGTCTCGCGGTCGACGCGGACCGGGCGGTCCTGGAGCGGGCGGACGATGTCGTCGGCCGCGTCCTGCAGCTTGAACAGGTCGCAGTGGTGCCGGTAGCCGGACAGGTCGGCGACGGCGACGAACGCCTCGAGGGGGCAGTTGCCCGCGCCCGCGCCGTGCCCGGCGAGTGAGGCGTCGACGCGGCGGACGCCGTTCTCGACCGCGACGACCGAGTTGGCCACGGACAGTGAGAGGTTCTCGTGGGCGTGGATGCCGATCTCCGTGGCCGGGTCGAGCACGTCCCGGTAGGCGCGGACCCGGGCGGCGACGTCGTTCATGGTGAGCCGGCCGCCGGAGTCGGTGACGTAGACGCAGTGGGCGCCGTAGGACTCCATCAGCCTGGCCTGCCGGGCGAGTTCGGCGGGCTCGGCCATGTGGGAGAGCATCAGGAAGCCGGAGACGTCCATGCCCAGCTCGCGGGCGGCGGCGATGTGCTGGGCGGAGATGTCGGCCTCGGTGCAGTGGGTGGCCACGCGCACCGAGCGGACCCCCAGGTCGTAGGCGTGCCTCAGCTCGTCGATGGTGCCGACCCCGGGCAGCAGCAGGGTGGTGAGGCGGGCGTTCCTCAGGACCGAGGCGGCGGCCTCGATCCACTCCCAGTCGGTGTGCGAACCGGGACCGTAGTTGAGGGAGCCGCCGGCGAGGCCGTCGCCGTGGGCGACCTCGATGGCGTCCACACCGGCCTCGTCGAGGGCCAGCACGACGCGCTTGACGTCGTCGGGCGTGATCCGGTGCCGGACGGCGTGCATGCCGTCCCGGAGGGTGACGTCCTGGACGAAGATCTCGGTGCTCACTTCGCGGTCTCCTTCGCGGCGGCGATCCGCTCGGCCATCCGCACGGCGGCCGAGGTCATGATGTCGAGGTTCCCGGCGTACGCCGGGAGGTGCATGCCCGCTCCCTCGACCTTGAGGAAGACCGACACCTGATGGGTCGGCCGGGGGCCCTCCCCGTCCGCGAGGAGCGTCTCGACCGGCTGGTCGGACGGGATCTCGCCGATCTGTACGTCCTGGACCATCCGGTAGCCGGGAACGTAGGCGGAGACCTCGGCGACCATCTTCCCGACCGACTCGGTGATCTGCCGCTTGACGGTCTCGCCGTCCTCGCCCTCGGGCAGGGCGACCAGCGCGAGGACGGTGTCGCGCATCATCAGCGGCGGCTCGGCCGGGTTGAGGATGATGATCGCCTTGCCGCGCCGGGCGCCGCCGACCTCCACGATCGCGGCGGAGGTGGTCTCGGTGAACTCGTCGATGTTGGCCCGGGTGCCCGGCCCGGCCGACCTGGAGGCGATCGAGGCGACGATCTCGGCGTACGCCACCGGCACGACCCGGCTGATCGCGGCCACGACGGGGATGGTGGCCTGGCCGCCGCATGTGACCATGTTGACGTTGGGCGAGCCGAGGTGCTCGTCGAGGTTGACGGCCGGGACGACGTAGGGCCCGACGGCGGCCGGGGTCAGGTCGATCATCCGGATGCCGAGGGGGCGCAGCTTCTCGTCGTTGGAGCGGTGCGCGCCGGCCGAGGTGGCGTCGAAGACGATGCCGATCTCGTCGATCTGCGGCGACTTCAGCAGCCCGTCCACGCCTTCGGCGGTCGTCTCGAAACCGAGGCGGGCGGCGCGGGCGAGCCCTTCGGAGGCCGGGTCGATGCCGACCATGACGCCCATCTCGAGGTGCTGCGCGGTGCGCATGATTTTGATCATCAGGTCGGTGCCGATGTTGCCCGACCCGATGACGGCGACCTTCGTCTTGCTCATCGTGTTCCTTGTCCGGGGGGAGGGGTGCCAGGAGGGGGGTCAGGAGAAGGTGACCGACACCGTGCCGAGGCCGGTGACAGTGGCCCGCACGGCGTCGCCCGGCGCCACCGGGCGCATCGGGCCGAGGGCGCCGGAGAGGACGACCTGGCCTGCGCGGAGCGGCGAGCCCAGGTCGCGGGACCGGCGGGCGAGCCAGACGAGGGCGTTGACCGGGTCGCCGAGGCAGGCGGCGCCGGTGCCGGTGGAGACGGTCTCGCCGTCGATCGTCAGGGTCATCTCGGCCGCGACGGGGTCGAAATCGGTGAGCGGGACCCGCCGGGAGCCGAGCACGTAGCCGCCGGCGGAGGCGTTGTCCGCGACGGTGTCGCCGAAGCTGATGTCCCAGCCGGCCACGCGGCTGCCGCAGATCTCGAGGGCGGCGACGGCGTGGTCCACGGCCCCGCGGACCCGGTCGTGGTCGAGGGGACCCTCGGCCAGGTCGGCCCCGAGCACGAAGGCGATCTCGGCCTCGACCCGCGGCTGGAGGACCGCGCCGGCCGGCACGACCGAGCCGTCGGCGTACTCCATGTCGTCGAAGAGGAAGCCGAAGTCGGGCTGGTCGACGCCGAGCTGCCGCTGGACGGCGGCCGAGGTCAGGCCGATCTTGCGGCCGACGACCGCGGCGCCCGCCTCGATCCGCTCGGCGGCGAGCCGGGTCTGCACGGCGTACGCCGCCTCGACGTCGTCGCGGCCGATCAGATCGCGTACGGGAACGGTGGGAACGCCGGTGGCGGCCGCCTCGCGGAGCCGGGCCGCGGCGGCGGCGACGCTGTCGGCGGGGACAGCCGGGTGAGTCTGTGCCATGGCGCCCAATCTGCGGCATGGCGGAAGCCGGCTCCACGGTTGCGTTCCACTCAGCGGTACGCTCTTTCGTATGGAGGTTCGACCGGAGGAGCGCGGTGAGGGCCCCGTCCGGGACCGCGACACGGTGCTGGGGAAGGCGCTCGCGATCCTGAGGGCCTTCGGCCCGGCGGACTCCGTGCTGCCGCTCGCCGAGCTGGTCCGGCGGACGGACCTGCCGAAGGCGACCGTGCACCGGGTGGCGGGGGACCTGGTCCGGCACCGGCTGCTGGACAGGACGGCGCACGGGTACCGGCTCTCCGGGGGGCTCTTCGAGCTGGGGCTGCGGGCCGCGGCGGAGCGGACGCTGCTCGAACTGGCGATGCCCTTCCTGCAGGACCTCTACGAGCGCACCCACGAGACGGTGCACCTCGGGGTCCGGGAGGGACACGAGGTCGTGTACATCGCGAAGATCGGCGGGCACCGCCAGGCCAGGGCGCCCTCGCGCACCGGCGGGCGGATGCCCATGCACTGCACGGCGCTCGGCAAGGTCCTCCTGGCCCACGCGGGCGAGGAGGAGTGGACCGCCGTGCTGAACGGCCCGCTGGAGCGCCGGACACCGCGGACGGTCGTCGCGCCGGGCCTGCTGCGCGGACAGCTGACCCGGGCGGTGGAGACGGGGGTCGCGTACGAGGTGGAGGAGTCGACCCCGGGCCTGCTGTGCGTGGCGGCGCCGGTCCTCGCCCCCGACGGGCGGACGGCGGCGGCCGCCATCAGCGTCACGGGCCCGGTGGGACGGTTCCGCCCGGAGTCCCACGCCAACGCGGTACGCGCGGCGGCCACGGCCCTGGGAGCGACACTGGCACGCCGGGGGCACTGACCGGCGGCGCTGACCGGTGGACGGTTCGGATCACACCGTGAGCCTGACCGCTTCGATCCACAAGGCGTTGTCGTGGGTACCGGCGTAGGTGAAGTCGTACCCGGTCCCGGGCTCGTCGCACGCCAGGGAGAGCCAGGCGTCGTCGTGGACGTAGGTGGACTGGCAGACGGCACCGCGGCCACCGTCGACGTTGACGGTGAACCCCATCAGGTCCGGGGCGTCCTCCTCGGTACTGCCGACGTAGTTGTCGATGCCGTCGGCGGCGTTCGACCACGGATCGGGGAAGTGCCCCTCGCCCTTGGTCGACGCGGGGTCGGGGACGAAGGCGCCGCCGGACGTGCCCTTGGTGCCGGACACGGCGATGTTGACGGCCTTCAGCGGTGTCCCCGAGCCCGCCGCGCCCGCCGTTTCGCCGTCGCACACGGCGTCGGTCCAGCCCTGGCCCGCCGCGTAGACCCGGTAGCAGATGTGCCGTCCGCCCGGATCCTCCGCGGCCAGTCGCAGGACGGCGGCCGCCGCGGTCCTCTCCGGTGCCTCGGTCTCCTTCTCCCCGGAACCGCCACCCCCCGCCCCGGCTCCCTCTCCGTTTCCGGCTCCGCCGGCCTGCTCCGGTTCGGTGACGGCCGGGGGTGCCGGGACGCCGGCGGGCGGA
>NZ_LIRG01000917.1 GCF_001419695.1 Streptomyces prasinopilosus | reverse complement strand
GACGAGGAGGGTGCGGCGGGGCGGGGCGAGGTGGGCGGCGGCCGGGTCGGTGATGCCGCCGTACCGCCGGGGCGCGTACCCGGCGCCGAAGTCGCGGGAGAGGGCGTCGGGCATCACGGCTCGCGCGCGGCCGAGGTCCGCCGGACCCGCGGTCCCGATGATGCGGTCACGCCTCGCGCCCCCTCTGCATCAAGCCTCCGGAGTCGATCATCCGGGTGAATCTCGCGACGGGACTGCCAGGACACGCGCCGAAGCATTTGACACCGCCGTGACGCACCCCTAGAACCTAACGACATGACATTCGTTTTCAAAAGGGCGGGGTGCCGATGAGGATCGCGTTCGTCGGCAAGGGCGGCAGCGGCAAGACGACGCTGTCGGCCCTCTTCTCCCGCCACCTGGCCGCCGCCGGAGCCCCGGTGCTCGCCATCGACGGCGACATCAACCAGCACCTGGCCGAAGCACTCGCCCCCGCCGGACAGGCCCCGGTGACGCCCCCTCCCCTGGGCCCGCGCCTGCACGACATCAAGGCGTACCTGCGCGGCACCAACCCCCGCGTCACCTCCACCGAGTCGATGATCAAGACGACTCCGCCCGGCCGCGGCTCCCGCCTCCTGAGCCTGCTCGGCGACGACGAACTGCACGCCCGGCACGTCTCCCGGGCCGGCGGCGTCCCGCTGATGGCCACGGGCGAGTTCGACGACAGCGACCTGGGCGTGGCCTGCTACCACTCCAAACTGGGCGCGGTGGAGCTGTACCTGGGCCACCTGATCGACGGCCCCGGCGAATACGTGGTGGTCGACATGACCGCGGGCGCCGACGCCTTCGCCTCCGGCCTCTTCACCCGCTTCGACCTCACCTTCCTGGTCGCCGAACCCACCCGCAAGGGCGTCTCCGTCTACCGCCAGTACCGGGACCACGCCCGCGAGTTCGGCATCCGCATCGCGGTCGTCGGCAACAAGGTCACCTGCGAGGAGGACCTCCTCTTCCTCAAGGAACAGGTGGGCGACGACCTCCTGACCCACCTCGTGCACTCGGACTGGGTGCGAGCGGCGGAACAGGGCAGGACCCCGCCTGCGGGCCCCACCACCCCGGAC
>NZ_LIRG01000916.1 GCF_001419695.1 Streptomyces prasinopilosus | reverse complement strand
CTCAACACCATCCGCCGGGAGAATCCGGCCCTGCACCGGCTGCGGAACCTCCGTTTCCACCAGGCGGACCAGGACCCGGTGATCGCGTACTCGAAGAGGCGGGGTTCGAACACGGTGCTGGTGGTGGCCAACCTCGACCCCCACCACACCCGGGAGGCGACCGTCTCGCTGGACATGCCGCAACTCGGCCTGGAATGGCACGAGTCGTTCCCGGTGCGCGACGAACTCACCGGCGAGACCTACCACTGGGGCAGGGCCAACTACGTGCGTCTGGGGCCGGGCGGCGCGCACGTGCTCGTCGTCGGCCGGGAGGACGGGGGCCCGCACGACCACGACCGCACGGCGGCGGTCTCCGCGCCCGTCTCCCCCGGCCCGCACGACGCGGCCGCGCGACCGTCCCGACCGTCCACCCCGCAGATCGGAGGGTCACCCACATCATGATCGTCAACGAGCCCGTACCGGACACCTTCGAGGACACACCGGCACAGGACCGCGATCCGGACTGGTTCAAGCGTGCCGTCTTCTACGAGGTCCTCGTCCGCTCCTTCCAGGACAGCAACGGCGACGGCATCGGGGACCTGAAGGGGCTGACCGCCAAGCTCGACTACCTGCAGTGGCTCGGCGTCGACTGCCTCTGGTTACCCCCTTTCTTCAAGTCGCCGCTGCGCGACGGCGGTTACGACGTCGCCGACTACACCGCGGTGCTGCCCGAGTTCGGCGACCTCGCCGACTTCGTGGAGTTCGTGGACGCCGCCCACCAGCGGGGCATGCGCGTGATCATCGACTTCGTCATGAACCACACCAGCGACCAGCACCCGTGGTTCCAGGAGTCCCGCCGCGACCCCGACGGTCCCTACGGGGACTACTACGTCTGGGCGGACGACGACAAGCAGTACCAGGACGCGCGGATCATCTTCGTCGACACCGAGGCCTCCAACTGGACCTACGACCAGGTCCGGGGGCAGTACTACTGGCACCGCTTCTTCTCGCACCAGCCGGACCTCAACTACGAGAACCCGGCCGTGCAGGAGGAGGTGATCTCCGCGCTGAAGTTCTGGCTGGACCTGGGCATCGACGGCTTCCGGCTGGACGCCGTGCCCTACCTCTACCAGGAGGAGGGCACCAACTGCGAGAACCTGCCCGCCACGCACGCCTTCCTGAAGCGGGT
>NZ_LIRG01000915.1 GCF_001419695.1 Streptomyces prasinopilosus | reverse complement strand
ACGCCTACCTCCAGCACGGCGGGCGTCCCGCCTTCGAGGTCCGTGCCGTGCTGGCCGCCACCCTCTCCCCCTCCTGGGGCATCTACAGCGGCTACGAACTGTGCGAGAACACCGCGCTGCGCGAGGGCTCGGAGGAGTACCTGGACTCCGAGAAGTACCAGCTCACCCCCCGCGACTGGGAGGCCGCCGAACGCGAGGGCCGCAGCATCGCCCCCCTGATCACCCGCCTCAACACCATCCGCCGGGAACACCCCGCACTGCGAGCGCTCAGGAACCTCCGTTTCCACCACACCGACAACGACTCGGTCATCGCGTACAGCAAGCGCAGCGGAGCGGACGCCGTCCTGGTGGTGGCCAACCTCGACCCCCACCACACCCGGGAGGCGACCGTCTCGCTGGACATGCCGCAACTCGGCCTGGACCGGCACGAGTCGTTCCCGGTGCGCGACGAACTCACCGGCGAGACCTACCACTGGGGCAGGGCCAACTACGTGCGTCTGGAACCGGGGCGAACTCCCGCGCACGTCCTGCACGTCCAGCGACCGCCCGCCGCACCGCGAACCGGAGGGCCAGGAGCGTCATGACCGTCAACGAACCAGTGCTGGACACCTTCGAGGACACCCCGGCCAGGGACCGGGACCCCGATTGGTTCAAGCGTGCCGTCTTCTACGAGGTCCTCGTCCGCTCCTTCCAGGACAGCAACGGCGACGGCATCGGGGACCTGAAAGGGCTGACCGCCAAGCTCGACTACCTGCAGTGGCTCGGCGTCGACTGCCTCTGGCTGCCCCCCTTCTTCAAGTCCCCGCTGCGCGACGGCGGTTACGACGTCGCCGACTACACCGCGGTGCTGCCCGAGTTCGGCGACCTCGCCGACTTCGTGGAGTTCGTGGACGCCGCCCACCAGCGGGGCATGCGCGTGATCATCGACTTCGTCATGAACCACACCAGCGACCAGCACCCGTGGTTCCAGGAGTCCCGCGTGGATCCCGGCGGCCCCTACGGCGACTTCTACATGTGGGCGGACGACGACAAGGGCTATCCGGACGCGCGGATCATCTTCGTCGACACCGAGGCCTCCAACTGGACCTACGACCCGGTCCGCG
This sequence comes from Streptomyces prasinopilosus, assembly GCF_001419695.1. Lineage (GTDB taxonomy): Bacteria > Actinomycetota > Actinomycetes > Streptomycetales > Streptomycetaceae > Streptomyces > Streptomyces prasinopilosus. The sequence goes on along the minus strand of NZ_LIRG01000915.1, from coordinate 208 downwards.
GGCAGTACTTCTTCCACCGCTTCTTCTCGCACCAGCCGGACCTCAACTACGAGAACCCGCGGGTCCAGGAGGAGATCCTGGCAGCCCTGCGCTTCTGGCTGGACCTGGGCATCGACGGTTTCCGGCTGGACGCCGTGCCCTACCTGTACGCGGCTGAGGGCACCAACTGCGAGAACCTGCCCGCCTCCCACGCCTTCCTGAAGCGGGT
>NZ_LIRG01000914.1 GCF_001419695.1 Streptomyces prasinopilosus | reverse complement strand
GCCCGGCCGGTCGCCGGGGCCGGGCGGGCGCACGGGAAGGCCGGTGAGGGCTCCCCGTCCCCACGGGGCCCTCACCGGCCGGTTCCACGGTGCGGTGCGACGGTCAGACGCGGGCCAGGTCCCGGTCGTCCGGGCCGCCGCCCTTCCCGTCGGTACCGGTGCCGCTGCGCAGGCCCTCGCCCTCGACGTCCACGTTGGGCAGGGCGCGGTCCAGCCACTTCGGGAGCCACCAGGCCTTCTCGCCCAGCAGGGCCAGTACCGCCGGCACGATCGCCATGCGGACGACGAACGCGTCGAAGAAGACGGCGACGGCGAGACCGAAGCCGATCATCTTGACCATCGACTCGCCGGAGCCGATGAAGCCGGCGAAGACCGCCATCATGATCACCGCGGCCGCGCTCACCACCCGGGCGCCGTGCCGGAAGCCGGTCACCACGGCCTCGTCGGGCTTCTCGCCGTGGACGTGGGCCTCCCGCATCCGGGTCACGAGGAACACCTCGTAGTCCATGGCCAGTCCGAAGACCACGCCGACCATGAAGATCGGCATCATCGACATGACCGGGCCGGTCTCCTCCACGCCCAGCAGGCCGGACAGCCAGCCCCACTGGAAGACCGCGACCACGGCGCCCAGGGCGGCCATCACCGACAGGAGGAACCCGAGGGCCGCCTTGAGCGGCACCAGGACCGACCGGAAGACCACGATCAGCAGCAGGAACGCGAGGCCGACGACCAGGGTCAGGTACGGGACGAGCGCGTCGTCGAGCTTCTGCGACACGTCGATGTTCATCGCCGTGGCACCGGTGACCAGGACGTCCGCGCCGGTGTCGGCCCTGATGTCCGCCCCGGCGTCCCGGATGTCATGGACCAGGTCCTCGGTCGCCGCGGACGAGGGCTTGGAGTCCGGGACGACGGTGATCGTCGCCGTGTCACCGGTCTTGTTGGGGGCCGCCGGGCTCACCGAGACGACGTCGTCGAGCGCCTTGACGGCGTCGCCGGTCCGCTGGAAGACGGTGTCCGGGTCGTCGCTGCCCCGGGCGTCGACCACGACGACGAGCGGTCCGTTGGATCCGGGGCCGAAGCCTTCGGAGAGCAGGTCGTAGGCGCGGCGCTGGGTGGTGGACGTCGGCTGGGAGCCGTCGTCGGGCAGGCCCAGTTCCAGGGAGGACGCCGGGACGGCCGCCACGCCGAGGCCGACGACGCCCAGCAGGAGGACGGCCACGGGGCGCCGTACGACGAAGCGCGCCCAGCGGGTGCCCAGGTTCTGGTGCCGCGCCTTCTCCGGTGCCGGCCCGTTCCCCTCCTCCTTCTCCCCGCGCCCGCGCCACCTGCCCTTCTCGCCGGCCGGGCGGACCCTGCGGCCCGCGTAGCCGAGCAGCGCCGGGATCATGGTGAGGGCGATCAGGACGGCGATGGCGACCGTGCCGGCGGCGGCGATGCCCATCTTGGTGAGCATCGGGATGTTGACGACCGACAGGCCGACGAGGGCGATGACGACCGTGAGGCCGGCGAAGACGACGGCGGAGCCCGCGGTGCCGACGGCGCGTCCCGCGGCGTCCTCGCGTTCCCGGCCCTCGGCCAGTTCGGCGCGGTAGCGGGAGACGATGAACAGCGCGTAGTCGATGCCGACGGCGAGGCCGATCATCGTGGCCAGGATGGACGTGGTGGAGCCGAGTTCGAGCGTCGAGGCCAGCGCGGTGATGCCCGCGACGCCGATGCCGACGCCGATGAGCGCGGTGAGCAGGGGCAGGCCGGCCGCGACCAGTGAG
>NZ_LIRG01000913.1 GCF_001419695.1 Streptomyces prasinopilosus | reverse complement strand
GCCACCCCGCCCCCGGCGGCCTCCTCGAAGGCACCGAAGAAGAAGGGCCGCGGCAAACTGCCCCTGCTCGGCGGCGCCGTGATCCTGCTCGTCGGCGGCGTCTACGGCGCCGGCCTGCTGATGAACCACTCCGACGTGCCCAAGGGCACCACCGTGCTCGGCGTCGACATCGGCGGCAGCACCCGCGACGAGGCCGTGAAGACGCTCGACAAGGCCCTCGCCGACCGGCTGGACAAGCCGCTCAAGCTGGCCGTCGGCGACAAGACCGTCGAACTGGAGCCGGACAAGGCCGGACTCCAGCTCGACACCGACGCCACCGTCGGCGCGGCGGCCCGCAGCGACTACAACCCGGTCTCCGTGATCGGCTCCCTGTTCGGCAACAGCCGCGTCGTCGCCCCCGTCGTCCCCGTGGACGAGGAGAAGCTGCACGCCGCCCTGGAGTCCGCGGGCGGCGGCTCCGGCAACGACGGCACGATCACGTTCGAGTCCGGGAAGGCCGTCGCCGTCTACGGCAAGCCCGGCGCGGGCATCGACGTCGACAAGTCGGCCGAGGCGGTCGCGGAGGCGTACCGGGCCCAGGTGGAGACCGGCTCCTCCTCCCCGGTGACGGTCCCGACGACCACGCGGGAGCCCACGGTGTCCAAGGCCGAGGTCGACCGGATGATGAAGGAGTTCGCCGAGCCGGCGATGTCCGCCCTGGTCACCGTCCAGACCGACGCGGCCCACCAGATCTCCTTCAGCCCGGAGAAGTCGCTGTGGAAGTTCCTCGGCGTCAAGGCGCAGGACGGCAAACTGGTCGAGTACTACGACCGGAAGGCGCTGCAGGAGCTCTACGGCGACGTCTTCGACGGCGTGCTGATCACCCGGGGCAACGGCGAGAAGACCCCCGTCACCGTCGAGGACGTGATCGGCGCCCTGCGCCCGGCGCTCCAGAGCACCGGTGACCGCGTCGGCGTGATCGAGACCGACCCGAGCTGAACCGGCACCCGTCCACCGCCCCGGCCCCCGCACGGCATCCGTCGCGCGGGGGCCGGGGCGTCCGGCTCACCGCCGGGACCGCCCGCGAGCCGGGCCGGAGCCCGGCACCGGAACCCGCTTCGAGGCCGCGCCGACCCGGAACACCGGGTCGGCGCGGCCTCGAAGCGTCCGGCCGGGGCGTCCGGCTCAGACGTCCTCGCGCCGCACCGTGCACAGCGCCCAGATCATGACGCCGGAAAGGGCGATCATCACGACCGACCAGACCGGCGCGTACGGCAGGGACATGAAGTTGGCGATCATGATGAGCCCCCCGATCACCACACCGGCCACCCGTGCCCACGTACTGGCCCGGAACAGCCCCACGCCGACGAGCACGGCCACCGCGCCCAGGAGCAGGTGGATCCAGCCCCAGGACGTGAGGTCGAACTGGAAGACGTAGTTCTGCGTGGCCACGAAGACGTCGTCCTGGGCGATCCCGGCGATGCCCCGGACGATGTTCAGGATTCCGGCGAGCATCAGCATGACGCCGCCGAAGACGGTCAGCCCGCCGGCCCACTCGTGCGCGGCGGAGGGAGTGTGCGCACGTGCCTGTGTTCGGGTGTGATGGGCGTGAGCCGTAGCCATGGTCACCGCCCCTTTCGCTTGTCGTACGGGTTCCCGGTCCTCGGTGCGCCCGTCCGGCGCGGGGTCCGTGGCGCGTGCGGGCGCGCGGGTGCGCGTGCCCGTACGGGTCAGGGGGTGCGTCCCGCGCCGTGGCCGCCCAGCACCAGCTCCTTGGCCCGGCCGAACTCCTCGTCGGTCAGGTCGCCGCGCGAACGGATCTCGGACAGCCGGTGCAGTTCGTCGGCGGTGCCGCCCCGCCCGGTCCCCCCGCCGGAGCCCGCGGCCGTCTCCCTGACGTAGCGGTCGAACGCCTCCTGCCGCGCACGGGCCTGCGCGATCTCCCGCCGGCCCATGGTCCGGCCGCGGGCCACCACGTAGGCGAACACGCCGGCGAACGGCAGCGCGACGACGAGGACCAGCCACCCGGCCTTGGCCCAGCCGCTCAGCGCGTCGTCCCGGAAGAGGTCGGTGACGACGCGGAACAGCAGCA
>NZ_LIRG01000912.1 GCF_001419695.1 Streptomyces prasinopilosus | reverse complement strand
CGGCGGGCAGGACCAGGGCGGTGGCCAGGACCAGGGCGGCGGGCAGGACGGCGGCCAGGACCAGGGCGGCGGGCAGGACGGCGGCCAGGACCAGGGCGAGAACCAGACCCCGAACGACAACGGCAACGGCGCCGCCGGCCCGTTCGCCGAGGACTTCATCGACATCAACGACGTCCAGCCCAACTCGCGCAACCTGCCGAACGGTCTGGCCGCCAACGGCAGGTCCGGCTCCAAGGGCAGCTTCACCACGAAGTGCGGGGTGAACGAGAACAAGCTGTACAACAGCGACAACATCATCGTGGCCCCCGGTGTCGCGAACGGCGCGCACCACATGCACGACTACGTCGGCAACCAGAGCAACAGCTCGCTCTCCAGCGACGACGACCTGGTCGTCGCCGAGACCAGCTGCCAGAACAAGGGCGACAAGTCCTCGTACTTCTGGCCGGTGCTGCGCGTGCAGGACGGCACCCAGGAGTTCGACGCGGCCGACCAGGGCGGCGGCGCCGAGGGCAACGTCGGCAGGATCCTGCAAGCCGATGAGGCCCAGCTCCGGTTCGTCGGCAACAAGCGCAGCAAGGTCGTCGCGATCCCGAAGCTGATGCGCATCATCACCGGTGACGCCAAGGCGTTCACCAACGGTCTGGCGAACGCCAACACCTCGTACAGCTGCACCGGCTTCGAGGATCGGCAGTCCACGGACAAGTACGTGCTGTGCCCCGAGGGCAGCAAGCTCGTGCGCACGTCCAACTTCCAGAGCTGCTGGGACGGACAGAACACCGACAGCGCCAACCACCGCACCCACGTGGCGTTCGTCCAGGCGGACGGCAGCTGCCCGGCCGGCTTCAAGGCCATCCCACAGCTCCAGGTCCGCCTGGTGTACGACGTTCCCACCCCGACCATCGAGAACGGTCAGGTGAAGAACCCGTACGCCGTGGACAGCTTCCCGGAGCAGCTGCACAAGCCGATCACCGACCACAACGACTTCATCAACGTCATGGACGAGAGCCTGATGAACAAGGTGGTCAAGTGCATCAACAAGGGCAGGCAGTGCACGTAGTCCCCTCGGCCGCCCGCTGAGAAGGACAGGTGAGCGCAAGGGCCGGTGGCGGGATTCCCGCCACCGGCCCTTGCCGTGTCCCCGGTGTTCCCCGCCGTCCGCTGCCCTCGTCCGGGCTCCGGGCACGGAGGCTGAAGCCGGGGCGGACCCCGCCGGCACCGGAATCCGGGCCCGGAGCCCGGACGAGGGCAGCGGACGGCGGGGAACACCGGGGACACGGCAAGGGCCGGTGGCGGGAATCCCGCCACCGGCCCTTGCGCTCACCTGTCCTTCTCAGCGGGCGGCCGAGGGGACTACGTGCACTGCCTGCCCTTGTTGATGCACTTGACCACCTTGTTCATCAGGCTCT
>NZ_LIRG01000911.1 GCF_001419695.1 Streptomyces prasinopilosus | reverse complement strand
CTCGCCGTGGCCGCCGGCGCCCTCGCTCCGGCCCTGCTGCTCTCCACTCCGTCCTTCGCCGCCCCCGTGCCGCCGACGGCCGCCGCGGCGGCGTCGGACACGGGCTCCCCCTACGACGGGATGGACATCCACGACCTGCGCATCGCGATCCTCCGCATCCTCGCCGACCCCGACAGCGGCAAGCGGGTGACCCGGGAGATCAACGAACTCCTCGACCACGGCACCGCGGAGGACATACGCACCTGGCTCGAGACCGGTTACCGCCTCGCCCAGTTCGAGGACGACCGCGTCGCGATCGTCCGGCTCCTCGCCGACCCCGACAGCGGCAAGCGGGTGACCCAGGAGATCAACGAACTCCTCGACCACGGCACGGCGGAGGAGGTACGCACCTGGCTCGAGACCGGTTACCGCCTCGCCCAGTTCGAGGACGACCGCGTCGCCGTCCTCAGGATCCTCGCCGACCCCGGCATCAGTGACGCCCTGCGCGCGGCGGCGAACGCGGCCTTGGACGCGCACACTCCGGAAGCGCTGCGCCACTTCCTCGAGGTCGGCCGGCACGAGGTCGACGGCTAGGACCTCCCGGCCGACCGTGCGCCCGTCGGCCGGGAGCAGGCGCTCCCGGCCGGCACCGGAAGAAGGATCCTCCGCCCGTTCCCGGCTGCGGTCCGGTGCCCGCACGACCGGGCACCGGCCCTCTCCACGCCGGGGAACCCACGGGTCCGGGCAACCGGCCGACCGCCGGGGCACTTTCCCCCGTCGTTCCAGAGGGGAGGGGCCACGCCGGTGGAAGTCGGCCGGCCGACACCACCTCTGGAGACCGATGACGGCAGTGGATGCGGTGCCCGTCGTCCTCGTCCACGGGACGCGCTTCAGCGCGGGGCAGTGGAGCGTGTAACTCGCCGCCCTCCGGGACGAGTTCCCGGTGGTCGCCGTCGACCTGCCCGGCCACGGGGAGCGTTCGGCCCAGCCCGGAGCCTGAGCGGTGCGACCGGGATCATCCCTTCCGCGGTCGACTCGCTCGGCCACGGGCCGGCGCTCGTCGTCGGGCACTCGCTCGGGGGTCACGCCGCGCTGGAGTTCGCGCGGCGCCGTCCGGAACGACTGCGCGGGCTGATCCTCGCGGGAGCCGGCGCCTCCCCCCGCGGCCCCGGGGCAGTGCCGTACCGGTGGGCCGCCGGACCGGTCTCCCGTCCGCCGGCGGACCGGCCGGCCCGGTGGAACGACCGGCTGCTGCGGTGGCTCTCCCCGCCGGAGGTGGTGGAGGCGACCATCCGTTCCGGTTACGCCTTCCACACCCTGCCGACAGCCTGGGGCGAGGTCCTGGGGCGCTTCGGGCCGGAGGCGATGCGTTCGGTGAAGGTCCCGGTACTGATCCTGAACGGCGAGAAGGACCCGTCTTCCGTTCCGGTGAGGCGGACTTCGCCCGCGCCCATCCCCACGCCCGCGTCGAGTCGATCCCACGGGCGGGGTACCTCGCGAACTTCGACGCTCCGGACGCCTTCACCGACGCCGTCCGCCGCTTCGCCCGGCGACTCCCCGCCGCCGGCCGACCGCGGCATCACCGGGTGCACCCGGCACCCCGAACACCCGGCGGCCCGTGGCGGCGCTCGGCCACGGCTCGCCGGGTGGATCACGGAACCGCACGGAAGGACCGGCAGGGCTCCCCTGCGGACACCCAGGGCTCCAGCAGGTCGCCCGGCAACGCGGCGAAGGCGTCGTCCGGGGCGTCCTCCCGGAGCCGGTCGCCGACGGCTCCGGGACGGAGGGCGACCGCAGGGGGCACGTTCAGGCCTCGGCGCGCAGGAGAGTGCGTACGGTGCTGATCAC
>NZ_LIRG01000910.1:872-1173 GCF_001419695.1 Streptomyces prasinopilosus | reverse complement strand
CGGCCCGGCGCGGGGGGACGTCCGCGGGGGCCGCGTCGACCGCGACTCGGCCGACGAGGTCTTCGCCCGGCGCAGGGCCGAGACGGAGGACGCCCCCGACGACTGGCGCAGCTGGTTCCGGCTCGCCATCGCCTACCACGACGCCCGGGACACCCCGCGCGCCCGCAAGGCGATGCAACGCGCGATCACCCTGCGCAAGACGGCCCCCTGACGTCCCGCCGGGCCGGCGTCCCTCCGTCGCCCGAGCCTGGCAGGACGCCCTTCCCGGGGCCACCGCGCCAGGACGGCCGGGCAGGGGGAA
>NZ_LIRG01000910.1:0-798 GCF_001419695.1 Streptomyces prasinopilosus | reverse complement strand
CCGGCCGTCCCCTGCGGACGAGCAGCAGCGCCTGCCCCTGCACGGTCCGCGGCAGCCCCAGCCAGCGCACCGGCTGCTGCACCGTGCGCACCGCGACGACCTGGTCCCACGGCACCGTACGGGTGGTGAACAGTCCCACCTGCCGCAGTCCGTGGGCACTCACCCACGTGCCCATGCGCAGCAACCGCAGCGCACCGACGATGGCGACCAGCGCGACCCCGAAGACCACACCGGCCGACGACGGCGACGCCGTGGCCGCGATGATCACCGCTGAGAACAGCACGAACGAGGCGAGCAGCAGCAGTATCGCCGCCGCCCCCACCCGCCACGGCCCCGGCCGGTACGGGCGCCGCCAGCGGTCGCGGTCGTGGTACGGCAGCGCGACGTCGTCAGCCGTCTCGAAGGCACGGTCGGCCGTCAGGAAGGGCAGGGGCACGGCTGGGTCCTCACTCGTTCCATGCGTGGGCAGTGCCCGGTGAGGCTACCGATCTGTGGTACCCCTCACCACCCTCGGGGTCCGGTTGGGGCCGGGCCGCCTCACCCCGAATGGTCCGGGCGGCCGGCCGGACCACCCGGCGGGGTGCGGCCGGGCCGCCGGAGCAGTGCCCGTCCGGCGCGCGGTCAGCGTGTGTCGGACGCCTCCGACTGCTCGGTTCCCGTGGCCGAGGGGTCCGTGGACAAGGCGGGCATCCCGAGCACCAGGGACCCCACCAGCCCGGCGACGACGCAGACCCCCAGCAGCCAGCGCCCGGCCAGCTCACCGGCGGAAGCCCGCTCGCGCGGCGGGGGCGTGACATT
>NZ_LIRG01000091.1:353-11315 GCF_001419695.1 Streptomyces prasinopilosus | reverse complement strand
GTCCTGCGGCTCGGGGCGGGGACGGGTCCGCGTCCCACGCCCCGATCCGCAGGACCCCCGACCCCGAACAGCGCACCCGCAGCGCGGCGGGCCCCTTGGTGTGGCGTACGGCGTTGCCGATCAACTCCGCCGCGAGCAGCTCCGCGACGTCCACCTGCCCGATCAGACCGTGCACCGTGAGGATCAGGCGCAGGGTACGGCGGCAGACGGTGACGGCTCGGGGGTCGTTGGGGAGGGAGAGGGAGTACTCCCAGGGGGACGGGTCGGTTTCGGGCATGCGCGAACTCCTGTGAGGTGGAGGGTTATTGGGGTGCGCGGCAGTCGTGGTTGACGGTGTCTCTGCCGTCCGCGTTGTGGCATGGCGGAGCGGTGCGCTTCCGGGGGTACGGATGCCGCGCAGAGTGATTGCTGCGTGACTGAAGGTAGGTCTAAATCTTCATGTCGAGCAAGTTGTCCGCGTAATCTGAGCCCGAACGAGTCACGCACACGTGCACGAGATCGGAGCGCCGTCGATGGCCCTGAGGCGTGAGCCCACCGCCCGTCAGTTGAGGCTGGCAACCGAGCTGCGTCGGCTCCGTGACGCCGCAGGTCTCGCCGCTCGGGAAGCTGCGGCGCTACTCGGGGTGAGCCCTGTCCAGATCAGCCACATCGAGTCCGCCCTCGCGGGCGTGAGCGAGGAGCGCCTGCGTCAACTCGCCGCCAACTATTCATGCACGGATGTCGAGTTGATCGACGCTTTGGTGGCCATGGCGACGGGACGCGTTCGGGGTTGGTGGGAGGAGTACCGGGGCGTTCTGCCCGCCGCCTACCTGGACCTCGCCGAACTGGAGCATCACGCGACGTTCCGGAGCGATGTGGCGGTCATCCATGTGCCGGGACTCTTCCAGGCGGAGGATTACGCCCGTGCCCTCTTCGCCTACATGAACCCGGAGTTCCCAGGTGCCGAGGTGGAGCGCCGGGTGGAGCACAGGATGCGGCGGAAGGTCGTCATCGAAGGACCCGACCCGATCCCGTACGAGACGGTGATCCACGAAGCGGCGCTACGTATAAGGGTTGCCGGGCGCGCGGTGATGCGAAATCAACTCACGCGCATCCTGGAGATGTCCGAGGCCGACCACGTCACCGTCAGGGTCATCCCTTTCGCGCTGGACGACTTCGCGGGTGCGGGAAGCACCATGGTGCGCCTGGGTGGTCCGGTCCCGCGCCTGGACACTGTGGTGCGCGACGCTCCCCATGGAACGGTCTTCCTTGACGGTGAAGCCCAACTAGCGCATTTCCAAGACCTGTTCCATAGGGTAAGGGCCGGGTCACTCGCACCGGAGCCGTCGCGTGACCTCATTCATCAGCTGGCCAAAGAGCTGTGAGGTATCCGATGACCGCCCCTACGCAATGGCGCAAGTCTTCCTACTCAGGGGGTGGAGAGGGCAATGACTGCGTGGAGATCGCGGACTTGGGCGGACACATAGTCATCCGTGACTCGAAGCGCCTCTCCCGTGCCTCCTTCTCGGTCCCCACCCTCGCCTTCACCACTTTCGTCGGCGCGCTCAGGGAGCGCCGGGGGCGTTTGACGTGACGCGGGACGCCCTCTGAAATCTGCTCCCCGCGGGTGCGGGGAGCAGAGCTTCCGAGCCTCGTAGGCCCGCTGCCGGCAGGGACCATCCCCGCGGGTGCGGGGAGCAGACCGGGCTGATCCAGCAGGAGAAGAGCATCCGGGGACCATCCCCGCGGGTGCGGGGAGCAGGCGGCGTGCGACTCGATCGCGAGCTTCCAGTGGGGACCATCCCCGCGGGTGCGGGGAGCAGACTGGGCGACCTGCGGTTTTACTCTCGCGGATGCGTCGTTTCGGAGACTTTTGCAGATCTCGATAAATAGGACATATGGCGCTACTTCGTCTCGCGGGTGATTCTCACTGAACCGGTGGTGAGCCGATCATCGTAAGTCCCGATCCCGTCTCCTGCCCCCGCTTTCGCCTCTTTGCCGATTTTGGTGTGTGGAGCCCGTCTCCCCCTGTATCAATCCCTCATGAGCAATGGGGGGATCCCCCGATCTGACCTGCTGGGTCGGCTCGGGGGGCCGGCGCGGACAGTGTGGGCCAAGCATGATCGGGACACCGACGGGTGGCTGCCGTTGTGGCGGCACATGGAGGACAGTGCGGCGGTGGCCGGCCTGTTGTGGGACCGGTGGCTGCCTGCGGGGGTGCGGCGGTTGGTGGCCGAGGCGTTGCCGGGGGGCGAGTCGGACGCGCGGGCCCTCGTCGTGTGGCTGACGGGTGTGCACGACATAGGCAAGGCCACCCCCGCGTTCGCCTGCCAGGTCGATCTGCTCGCCGACGCGATGCGTGACCAGGGGCTGGAGATGCGTTCGGCGAAGGCGATGGGGCCGGACCGGCGGATCGCGCCGCACGGTCTCGCCGGGCAGGTGCTGTTGGGGGAGTGGCTGGAGGAGCGGTACGGGTGGACACCCGCGCGGACCGGGCAGTTCACGGTCGCTGTGGGCGGCCACCACGGGGTCCCGCCCGAGTACGGGCAGATCAAGGCCCTTTACGAGCACGAGGAGTTGCTGCGTACTCCGGGTGCGAGCGGCCGGGTGTGGCGGAAGGTGCAGACGGAACTGCTCGACGCCTGCGCCGAGCGCTTCGGGGTGGCGGAACGGCTGGGGGAGTGGCGTACGGCGAAGCTGCCGCAGCCGGTTCAAGTACTGCTCACCGCGCTGGTCATCGTCTCCGACTGGATCGCCAGCAACCCGGATCTCTTTCCGTACTTCCCCGACGGTGTATCCCGCAGTGGCCGGGAGCGTCTTGCCGCGGCCTGGCAGGGGCTGGACCTGCCGGAACCCTGGCAGGCGGAGGAACCGGCGGGAAACGCGCAGGAGTTGTTCGTCTCCCGGTTCGATCTGCCGGAGGGGGCGACGGTGCGCCCCGTGCAGGGGGCCGCCGTGGAACTCGCCCGGGAGATGGAGGCGCCCGGCCTGATGGTCGTCGAGGCCCCGATGGGGGAGGGCAAGACGGAGGCCGCGCTCGCCGTCGCCGAGATCTTCGCGGCGCGCTCCGGTGCCGGAGGGGTCTTCTTCGCCCTGCCGACCATGGCCACCGGCAACGCCATGTTCCCCCGCCTGCTCGCCTGGCTGGACCGGCTGCCGGGGGCGACGGGCGTACGCCGGTCCGTGCACTTGGCCCACTCCAAAGCGGCACTCAACGAGGACTTCGCCGGGCTGATGGCCCGCGCGGGGCGGGTCGCGGCTGTCGACGTGGACGGGGCGGAGGCCTCGTCCCGGTGGCAGCCGGAAGGGCGGCGGACGGACGACGCGCGGCGTCGTGCGGGGGCCGAACTGGTGGCGCACGCCTGGCTGCGGGGGCGTAAGAAGGCCATGCTGGCGTCGTTCGTCGCGGGCACCATCGACCAGTTGCTGTTCGCCGGGCTGAAGAGCCGGCACCTGGCGCTGCGCCATCTCGCGGTGGCCGGGAAGGTCGTCGTCATCGACGAGGCGCACGCCTACGACACGTACATGAGCGTGTACTTGGACCGGGTGCTGTCCTGGCTGGGTGCGTACCGGGTGCCGGTGGTGGTGCTCTCCGCGACCCTTCCGGCCTCGCGCAGGCGTGAACTCGTCGAGGCGTACGCCGGCCGGACGGACGCGAGCATGCCCGCGGAAGGGACCGCTGCGGCGACGACCACCCCGGACGACGCGTACCCGCTGCTGACCGCAGTCGCTCCGGGCGGCGCTCCGCTGGTCCGCCGTCCGCAGGCGTCGGCCCGGTCGACGACGGTGTGCGTGGAGCGCATCCCCGACGGCCAGGACGTCCTCGCCGCCCGGCTGCGGAGCGAACTGGCCGACGGCGGCTGCGCCCTGGTGATCCGGAACACGGTCGGACGGGTGCTGGAGACGGCGCGTGCGCTGCGCGAGGAGTTCGGCGCCGGGAACGTGACCGTGGCCCACTCGTGCTTCGTCGACCTCGACCGGGCGGGCAAGGACAGCGGGCTGCTCCAGCTCTTCGGTCCTCCGGAGCGTCCGGGGGAAAGGCCCGCGGGTCCGCACATCGTCGTGGCCAGCCAGGTCGCCGAGCAGTCCCTGGACGTCGACTTCGACCTGTTGGTCAGCGACCTCTGCCCCGTCGACCTGCTTCTCCAGCGCATGGGCCGCCTGCACCGCCACCGGCGCGGACAGGACCAGGCCGACCGGCCCGAGCGCCTGCGGACCGCGCGCTGCCTGGTGACGGGAGTCGACTGGGCGGCGGACGTACCCGCACCGGTACGGGGATCGGTGGCCGTGTACGGGCGGTACGCCCTGCTCCGGTCGGCCGCGGTGCTCCTGCCCCACCTCGACGGCGGGCCCCGGCGACCGGTGGAACTCCCGGCGGACATCAGCCCTCTCGTACAGGGGGCCTACGGGGAGGGAACGGTCGGGCCGGACCACTGGCAGGACGCGCTGAAGGAGGCGCGTGAGCAGTTCGACCGGCACCGCGACGACCAGGCCGAGCGCGCCGCCGTGTTCCGGTTGGGGGGCGTCGGAAAGGCGGGACGGCCGTTGTTCGGCTGGGTGGCCGCCGGTGTGGGCGACACGGACGACACCCGCACCGGGCGCGCCCAGGTCCGGGACAGCCGGGACAGCCTGGAGGTCGTCGTCGTACAGCGGCGCGGTGACGGGAGCCTCGCCACCCTGCCGTGGCTCGGACCGGACCGGAAAGGCCGGCAGCGGGCCGGTGCCGAACTGCCGCGGGACGCGACCCCGCCGCCGTTCGCGGCGCGCACGGCGGCGAGTTGCGGACTGCGGTTGCCCCTGCAGTTCTCCGGCCCGGTCCTGGACCGGGCCATCGAGGAACTGGAACAGCTGTATCTGCCCTGCTGGCAAGGGAAGAACAGCCCTTGGCTCGCCGACCAGCTGATCCTCCCCCTCGACGAGGACGGCCGGGCCCGGCTGGCGGGTTTCTCGCTCCACTACAGCCCCGAAGACGGCCTTGAGGTGATCCGTGACCCGGACGACTGACTCCCCCGGCAGAAGCGAAGGGGAGGGGACGGGAGAACCGCTGTCCTTCGACCTGGTCGGTCGGCCGTGGATCGGGGTGCTGCGTGATGACGGCTCCCCGGACGAGCTCTCACTGCGTCAGGTGTTCGCCCAGGCAGGAGAACTGCGCCATGTCCTCGGCGACCTGCCCACCCAGGAGTTCGCCCTCGTCCGGCTCCTCCTGGCCATCGCCCACGACGCCCTGGACGGCCCCGGCGACATCGAGGAATGGGCGGACCTGTGGGAGGACCCCGACTGCTTCTCGCCCGTAGGGACCTACCTGGAGCGGCACCGGGACCGCTTCGATCTCCTGCACCCGGCCACCCCCTTCCTGCAGACCCCCGGCCTGCGCACCACGAAGGACGAGGTCTTCTCGCTCAACCGGATCGTGGCCGACGTGCCCGCGGGCGCCCCGTTCTTCTCCGCGCGGATGCCGGCCGTGGAGCGGCTGACCTTCGCCGAGGCGGCACGCTGGGTCGTACACGTCCACGCCTACGACACCTCCGGCATCAAGACCGGCATGGACGGCGACGACCGGGTCAGGGGCGGCAAGGTGTACCCGCTGGGGACCGGCTGGGCCGGCGGGCTCGGCGGCGTCTTCGTGGAAGGGGAGACGCTCCGCGAGACATTGCTGCTCAACCTGGTCGCGGCGGACACCGAAGGGCTCGACCTCTCCGGAGACGACCGGCCGGCCTGGCGCCGCGACCCCTGCGGGCCCGGCTCCGCCGACCGGTCCGCAACCGGCCCCCGGGACCTGTACACGTGGCAGTCGCGGCGGGTACGCCTGCACCACGACGCGGACGGCGTCCACGGAGTCGTCCTCGGCTACGGCGACCCGCTCGCGTCCAGGAACATGCACGACCGTGAGCCGATGACCCCGTGGCGCCGCAGCCTCGCCCAGGAGAAGAAACTCGGGCGATCACCCGTTTTCCTGCCGCTCGAACACGACCCGGACCGTGCGGCCTGGCGGGGCATCGCCTCGCTCATCGCCGACCGGATCGAGGACACCGGGGGCGCCGAGGGCCCGACACGGCTGCGGCCCCGCATCCTCGAGTGGGTGGCCCGCCTGGTCTCCTCGGAGCAGCTCTCCCGTAACTTCCTGGTGCGCGCCCGGCTCGTGGGCGTCACGTACGGAACTCAGCAGTCCGTGATCGACGAGATCGTCGACGACCGCCTGGAACTGCCGGTCGTCCTGCTCCACCGGCAGGACCCCACGTACGCCCGGCAGGCCGTCGCCGCCGCCGAGGACGCCGACCGGGCCGTACGGGCCCTGGGAGACCTCGCGGCGGACCTGGCCCGAGCGACCGGCTCCGAGGGGGAGGGCCCGAAATCCGCGGCCCGCGCCGGTGGCTTCGACGAACTGGAGCATCCCTACCGCGGCTGGCTGGCCGCCATGGCGGACGCCCCCGACCCGTACGAGCACCGGTACGCCTGGCAGCGCCGCGTGCGGCAGCTCGTGGGCAGCGCGGGCGACCGGCTCATCGCCGCGGCGGGGGACGCGGCCTGGGAGGGCCGGATCCTCACCGACAGGAAGGGCGCCACCCACTGGCTGAACGCGGGCCTGGCCGACGTGTGGTTCCGCGGACGCCTGACCAGGGCGCTGGGCGACCCCGACGCCTCGGATGCTCCGGACACCGGAGGCAGCGCTCCGGGGACCGCCGTCGGCCCGGCCGGAGGAGACACACCCGGGCCGAGCACACCCGGGCCGGGTACGGCCGGCCTGCCGGAAACCGACTTCGCCGCGACCGTCCCGGAGGCGCACGCATGACCACCGCACCCGTACCCGCCCCGCCCGCGCCGGTCCCGGTGCACCAGCGAGTCGCCGACCTGGCTGCCGCGCACATCGTCCCCTGGCAGGAGGGATACCTTCAGGACCGCTCCCAGGCCGTCGCCGCCCTCGCCCGCCTGCGCCGCGGTGCGGGCCGTGCCGCCGGTGAACTGCCCGACCTCTGGAGTCTCATCGACACCGACCCGCTCCACGGCACCGGTGGCGCGGGCGGCACAGGGGACACGGCGGACCCCCACGCCCCGCACGGACCGGCCCGGCGCCTGGGCGAGCGGGAGCTGATCCGAGCCGAGGACGCCCTGCACGCGGCCCTCACCCTGTGGGCGTTCCACCAGCAGTCCCGCGGCGCCCCGATGCACCGCCGGCACACCCGCGAACGACCGGCCGGGCTCGGCGCGGCCGTCCGGCGCCTGATGCCGGCCGACGGCATCGACGAACCGGTCCGCAAACGACTGGTCCGCGCGGGCTCCGCCCCCGACCTCGTCACCCTCACCCAGCGGCTGCGCGACCTCGTCTCCCTGCTGCGGCGTGAGGACATTCCGCTCGACTACGCCCTCCTCGCCGGCCAGCTCTACGTCTGGCAGTGGCCCGACGGCCCCGCCGCCGTCCGCCGCCGGTGGGGGCGCTCCTTCCACGAACAGCGACGGCCCCGCCCGGCCCCCGACGCGGACACGGCCCCCGACGCGAACACCCTCCCGGACACCGACAAGGACGCATCGTGACCCGCATCTTCCTGGACGTGCACGCCCTGCAGACCGTCCCGCCCAGCAACCTCAACCGGGACGACACGGGCGCGCCCAAGACGGCCGTCTACGGCGGAGTCCCCCGTGCCCGCGTCTCCAGCCAGGCCTGGAAGCGGGCCATCCGCACCTGCTTCAGGGACGAACACCTCCTCGATCCCGCCGAACTGGGCGTGCGGACCAAGAAGATCGTGGAACTCCTGGCCGACCGCATCACCGGATTCGACCCCTCCACGGAACCGGAGAACGCGCTCCGGCTCGCCGAGGAGACGGTCAAGGCCGTCGGCCTCAAGACCGAGGTCCCCAAGCGGAAGGCCGACCAGGCCAAGAAGGAGGACGGCCCCGCGCCCGCCCCCGAGAGCAAGTACCTGGTCTTCCTCGGCTCCCGCCAGCTCGACGGGCTCGCCCGCCTCGCCCTCGAAGGCGCCACCGACATCACGGCGTTCCTGAAGAGCAAGGAGAACAAGGCCCGCGCCAGGGAACTCGCGGACACCCGGCACTCCGTGGACATCGCCCTCTTCGGCCGCATGGTCGCCGACGTCGCCGACATCAACGTCGACGCCGCCGTGCAGGTGGCCCACGCCCTCAGCGTCCACCGCGTCGACAACGAGTCGGACTACTACACCGCCGTCGACGACGAGAACACCGACGAGGAGACCGGCGCCGGAATGATCGGCACCGTCGACTTCAACTCCGCGACCCTCTACCGCTACGCCGCCCTCGGCGTGCACCAGCTCGCCGCCAACCTCGGCGAGGGCCTGCGCGACGACGAACCGCGCACCGAGCCGGTGCGCCGCGCCGTCGAGGCGTTCGTGCACGCCTTCGTCGACTCCCTGCCCACCGGAAAGATCAACACGTTCGGGCACCACACCGAGCCGGACGCCGTCGTCGTCAAACTCCGCACCACCCGGCCGATCAGCTGCGTCGCCGCCTTCGAGGACCCCGTCCGCAGCGACGGCGGCGGCCACCTGCGCGAGGCCGCCGACCGCCTCGCCGCTTACGCCTCCGACGTCGAACGCGCCTACGGAAACCCCGAGACCACCCTCACCTGGGTCCTGCGCGTCGGCCCCGCCACACAGAAGCTCGCCGAACTCGGCACCGAGACCGGCACGCTCACCGAACTCACCACCGCCGTCGGGCAGGCCGTCGCGGAACGCCTGGAGAAGAAGCCCGCATGAGCGTGCTCGCCCTCCGCCTGGCAGGCCCCCTGCAGTCCTGGGGGGCCTCCTCCCGCTTCACCCGCCGCACCACCGAATCGGCCCCGACCAAGAGCGGCGTCATCGGCCTGCTCGCCGCGGCGGCCGGCATCGAACGCGGCGACGACGCGGCGCTCGCCCCCCTCGCCGCCCTCAGGTTCGGCGTCCGCATCGACCAGCCGGGCACCCGCATCAGGGACTTCCACACCGCCCACCACGGCGTCACCGGCGCCTCCATGCCCCTGTCCGAGCGGTACTACCTCGCCGACGCCGTCTTCGTCGCCGCCGTCGAGGGCGACCCCACCCTGCTCACCGGCCTCGACGAGGCCCTGCGCTCCCCGGTGTACCCGCCCTACCTCGGACGCCGTTCCTGCCCGCCCGCCGGACCGGTCGACCTCGGCCTGTACGAGGACGCCGACCTGGAGGACGTCCTGAGGAACGTGCCCTGGCAGGCCTCCGCCTGGTACCGCAGACGCCACCGGACCGTGCCGCGGACCCTCACCGTCCTGCGCGAGACGACCACCGGCGAGCCCGCGGTGACAGCGGACGTGCTGCGGGACCAGCCCGTCAGCTTCGACGCCGCCCACCGGCGGCACGCACCGCGCACCGTCCTCACCGTCCCCGTGCCCACACCGGTGCCCGCGGGCGGTGGCGGACCGCGCGACGCGCACGACCCCTTCGCCGCCCTTGCCGCCCTCGACGTCCTGGAAGGATGAGAGCACCCGATGTTCATCACCCGCTTCCGGGTCAACACCGCCCGGCCCGGCGCCCGCCGCCTCCTGTCCTCGCCCCAGGTCATGCACGCGGCCGTCATGTCGTCCTTCCCCCACCTCCTGCCCTCCGACAGCCCGGCACCCGACGCGCCCCGCGTCCTGTGGCGCCTCGACCAGCACGCACGGGCCGAGGTCCTGCTGTACGTCGTCAGCCCCGACCGCCCGGACCTGACGCACATGGTCGAGCAGGCGGGATGGCCCGCCGCCGCCGGACCCGGGAACCCGGGCTGGCACACCCGGCCCTACGCCCCGCTCCTCGACCGGCTGACCAGCGGCGACCAGTGGGCGTTCCGCCTGACCGCGAACCCCGTCCACACCATCCGCCGCAAGGAGGGGGAACCCCGCAAGCTCACCGCGCACCTCACCCCCGTCCACCAGATGGGCTGGCTGCTCGACGACAAACGCCTCGCCCGCCTCGGCTTCCGCATCTGCGAGAAACCGGCCGACCGGCGGCTCCTGCCCGAAGGCACCACCCACCACAAGCACCCCCACCCCGGAGACCGGTACCAGCTGGCCGTACGGGACGCGCGATCCCTCTCCTTCGACAAGTCCCGCACCCCCGAAGGCCGTCGGGGCAAACCCGTCACCGTCGTCACCGCCACCTTCGAGGGCCGGCTGGAGGTCACCGACCCCGACGCCCTGCGCCGCACCCTCACCCAGGGCATCGGCAGGGCCCGCGCCTACGGCTGCGGCCTCCTCACCCTGGCCCCCGCCACCCCTGCCGCCCGGTCCGACCGGCGGGCGCCGTGAGTACGGTCTCCCGACGCCCGGCCCTCACCCCGCGCCAGCTCACCCGCACCGGTGACCGCCTCTCCTTCGTCTACCTGGAACGCTGCACGGTCCACCGCGACGCCAACGCCATCACCGCCCAGGACGCCGAAGGCACCACCCACATCCCGTCCGCCACCATCGGCACCCTCCTCCTCGGCCCCGGCACCCGCGTCACCCACCAGGCCATGAGCGTGCTCGGCGAGACCGGCGCCGCCGTCTGCTGGGTCGGCGAACACGGCGTGCGCTACTACGCCTCCGGCCGCGCCCTCAGCCGCTCCTCCGCCCTCATGGAGGCCCAGGCCCGGCAGTGGGCCAACCCGCGCAGCCGCCTCGCCGTGGCCCGGCACATGTACCGGCTGCGCTTCCCGGACGAGGACCCCGACGGCCTCACCCGGCACGAACTCCTCGGCCGCGAGGGACGCCGGGTCAAGGACTGCTACCGCGCCGAGGCCGCCCGCACGGGCATCCCCTGGAAGGGCCGCCGCTACGTCCCCGGCGACTTCACCGGCGGCGACGCCGTCAACCAGGCCGTCACCGCCGCCGCCCAGTGCATGTACGGCATCGCCCACGCCGTCGTCACCTCCCTGGGCTGCAGTCCCGCCCTCGGGTTCGTCCACTCCGGTCACGAACTCTCCTTCGTCCTGGACATCGCCGACCTCTACAAGACGGAGATCGGCATCCCGCTCGCCTTCGAC
>NZ_LIRG01000091.1:0-337 GCF_001419695.1 Streptomyces prasinopilosus | reverse complement strand
GCCAGGTCGCCTCCGGCATCAACCACGACGGGCCCGACGACTACGGGGACTCCCTCTGGTGACCGTCATCGTCCTCACCAACTGCCCGGCCGGCCTGCGCGGCTTCCTCACCCGCTGGCTGCTGGAGATCTCCGCGGGCGTGTTCGTCGGCAACCCCTCGGCCCGCATCCGGGACGCGCTCTGGGAAGAGGTCCGGCAGTACGCGGGCCAGGGCCGCGCCCTCCTCGCCCACACCACGAACAACGAACAGGGCTTCACCTTCCGCACCCACGACCACGCCTGGCACCCCACCAACCACGAAGGCATCACCCTCATCCACCGCCCGGCTGGAGCAGAG
>NZ_LIRG01000909.1 GCF_001419695.1 Streptomyces prasinopilosus | reverse complement strand
ACTGATCACCCGGCGGCGGGCGACCGATCGCCCTCCGTCGCGCCGGCGTCCCCGGACGCCCGGCGCGACGGGGGCGGGGACACGTCCGCGGTGCCGGCGGCGCGGGCACCGGCCCGCGGACCTCCCGCCCCGCGAGCGCCCGGCCCGCCCTCGCGCCCTCACTCCTCGGGCGGCGCCGTCCCCCGCACCGGTCCCGCCCGGTCCAGCAGTCCCGTCCGGGCGGCCAGCGCCGCGGCCTCCAGCCGGGAGCCCACGCCGAGTTTCATCAGGACGCGCTGGACGTGCGTGCGTGCCGTGGACGGTGCGATGCCCATGCCCGCCGCGATCAGCCGGGTGTCCTCGCCCTCGGCGACCCGGACCAGGACCTCCACCTCCCGCGGGGTCAGCATCCGCAGCAGCCGCTGGCCCTCGTCGTCCGGCTGGACCGCCGGGTTCAGCAGGTCGCCGAACGCGCCCTGCAGCAGTTGCGGCGCCACCGCGGCCTCCCCCGCCCGCGCCTTCATGATCGCCCGTTCGACGCCCTCTATGCGTTCGTCGTGCCGCACGTAGCCGGACGCGCCCGCCGCGAACGCCGCCGCGATCCCGCGGGAACCGGGCACCGGGCCCAGCACCAGCACCGCCACCTGCGGCCGCTCCCGCTTGATCCTCACCACCGGGTCGAAGATCCCGGGTTCCGCCGGCGTCGCCGTCCCCAGCAGGCACACCTCCGGCGCCCTGCTGATCACCAGGTCCGCCGCCCCCGCCACCGGTGCCGCCGCCGCCAGCACCCGGTGCCCCCGCAGCTTCAGCGCCGAGGCCAGCGCCTCCGCGAGCAGCCGGTGGTCGTCGACCACCATCAGCCGCACACCCATCGCTCATCCCCCCAACCGCGAGCGCACCCCCGTGCGCCGCCTCCCCGTCCGGTCCCGGAAGCTACACGCTTGTTCGACGTCGCGCTCCCCCTACCGGCGAGAATCGCCCCGGAACACCGAAATTCTCGTATTCACCGGCCGCGGACGGCCGGGGAGCGGTACGCGTACGGCCCCGCCCCCCGAGCGGGGGCGGGGCCGTACGGACGGGTCCCCGGGAACGGGTCCCGGCGGATCCGGGCGGGCCGAAGGACGGTCAGCCGGTGCCGAAGGCGATCGCCAGGTACTCCTTGTCGCCCGCGGTCAGCGCGCTGGCGTACACGTCCGACATGTACAGCCGGCCCCGCGCGTACAGGATCTCGGCGTGCTGGGGCAGCATCCGCGTCTCGACGTCCCGCACGGACTTCTCCGCCGGGTTCTCCATCAGCTTGGTCTCCTCGAAGGAGCCCCCGTCGATGCTCACGATCTGTCCGCCCTTGTCGTAGGGCGGGCGCTTGTACGCGATGATGTCGCCGCCGTCCATCCGCAGCGGGACGATCGTGTAGCCGTCGCCCGCGTCGGCGCGCTGGCCGGTCTGCTTGCCGGTGGACAGGTCGAAGGCGACGACCTCGTTGGTCCGGCCGTAGTCGCCGTTGCTCTCGTGCTCCTCGGTCGCGATGTACAGCCGGTCCTCGCCGACGGCCAGTCCGCTGCAGTGCTCGATCCTGGTGATGCCGTCGCAGCGGGCGGCGAACTCCTCGCCGGGCGCGGAGATGCGGGCCCGCAGTTCGCCGCTCTCGTTGTCGATGGAGAAGAAGTCGGAGATGCCGCTGCCGTCACCGGCGGAGTCGCCGACGTCGGCGGCCACGACCAGCGGGTCGGTGGACACCACGGCCGCGTACTCGATGCCCTGGGACATCTTGTACTCCGAGAGCACCTTCCCGTCCTTCGGGTCGATGGTCTGGATGTGCAGCTGCCGCTGGTCGTACGGACCGCACTTGCGCACCGCGACCAGCTTCGGGCCGCCGCCGTAGCCGGAGTCGTAGCAGGCGTCGGACGTCTTGGGCGCCCACAGGGCCTTGCCGGAGGTGATGTCCCAGGCGGCACCGCCGCTGGTGCTGGCGGCCGCGACGGTGTTCCCGCTGATGGTGACGTTGTTGAAGCTGATCTCCTGGGTGCCGGACCTGGCCGTCTCGGACCACAGCTTCTCGCCGGTGGCGAGGTCGAAGGCGGCGACCTGGGTGCAGCTCTGCGGCTTGGTCTTGGTCGGCATCGCCGGCTTGTAGACGATCGCCGTCCTGCCGTCCTCGGTGACGTGGTCGCTGGCCTCGCACACCGGTCCGGGCAGGTCCAGCGTCCACAGCTCGCTGCCCTTGACGGCGTCGTAGCCGACGACCTCGGCGACGCCGCTCTTGGCGTACACCTTGTCGGTCGTCCAGGAGCCGGCGGTGACGACGGTGCTGGCGTCCTTCGAGACCTTCGGCGCCGGCACCTGGAAGAGGACCTCGGAGGAGGGGTCGGCCGGGGCCTTCTCGTCG
This sequence comes from Streptomyces prasinopilosus, assembly GCF_001419695.1. Lineage (GTDB taxonomy): Bacteria > Actinomycetota > Actinomycetes > Streptomycetales > Streptomycetaceae > Streptomyces > Streptomyces prasinopilosus. The sequence goes on along the minus strand of NZ_LIRG01000909.1, from coordinate 368 downwards.
CCGCCGGCGCTGTCACCGCCGGAACCGCCGCCCTCGCCGCCCTTCGTGCCGCCGCTGTCGCCGGAGTTCGCGGTGTTCTTCTTCCCGTCGCCGCCGGACGAGGAGTACCAGACCCCGGCGCCGACGATCAGGGCGATGGCCACGACCGCGGCGACGATGATCGCCAGCGACGCGTTGATCTTCCGCCCGCCCCCGGGCCGGCCGGGCTGCGGCTGCATCGGCACGGTCGGGTGCGGATAGCCGTACGGCTGGCCGTAGGGCTGCTGGCCGTAGGGCTGCTGCGGCTGGCCGTACGCACCGGGCTGGCCCGGCTGGGGCTGGCCCGGGTATCCGTAGCCGGCGGGGGGCTGCTGCGGGTAGCCGTACCC
>NZ_LIRG01000908.1:1333-1506 GCF_001419695.1 Streptomyces prasinopilosus | reverse complement strand
CCGGGCCGCCGCCGTCGCGCTGGGTCTCGGCGCCCTCCCCAACACGGGGGTGGCCGGCTCGGGCCTGCTGTCGCTCTCCGAGGGGCAGGGCGTCGGGAAGCTCCAGTTCCTGCTCGCCTGCGCGGCCGTACTGGTCGCCTCGGTGATCCTCACCCTGTGCTCTCCGCGGGGCG
>NZ_LIRG01000908.1:748-1282 GCF_001419695.1 Streptomyces prasinopilosus | reverse complement strand
CTGGTCGGCCTGGTCGGCGGCTGCTCCCTGCTCGCGGTCGGTTCCGCTCTCGTGCTCGGCTTCTCCGACGGCCTCTGGGCGCTGCTGCTGGCCCTGGCCACCGGAATCGCCCTGCTCATGCGCGCGCAGCTGTTCCGCTACACCGCACAGGTCGCCACCCTGCTGGCGGCAGGACTCGGCTCCCTGCTCGCGCTCGGTCTCGGCCTGGCGCTCAACATGCCGGACGCCCTGGTCCGCGAGGCGCTGACGGGGGACCGGACCGGCCTCGACATCCGTACGATCTGGCTGGTCGCGGCCATCGCGGCGGCATCGGCGCTGATCACCACGATCGGTCTGGTGGCCTCGCGCAGCGGGCTCACGCCCTTCTGGGGCCGCTTCCTGGAGCTCGCCGAGGGCTTCGTCCTGCTGACGCTGGTGCCGCTGACGCTCGCCGTCTTCGACGTGTACGCGTCGGTGCGGTCGATGACCGGCTGACCTGACGCACGGAGGACCGGGAGGGCGCACGGACCCGAGAAGGACGCACGGGGTCCGGGA
>NZ_LIRG01000908.1:0-688 GCF_001419695.1 Streptomyces prasinopilosus | reverse complement strand
GACCTGTGACCGGTCCCCTGGACTGGTACGAGCGCTCACCCTAGTGGCACCCCGCGTCCCACCTGGGCGGTTCCGCGGACCGCGGTGAAGGGGACCACGACCGGCTGATACCCTGACTGACGGCCGTATGCGTACGCACCCCCGGAGCCCCGCTTCGGAGGCCGCGCCCTGCGGATCCCGCCTTCCGAGTCACGGAAGATCCCCCGAGGTGAAGACCGGGGGCGCTCGGTGGCCAGTCACAGACCATGAGGAGTACGCGTGTCGCTCGACGCCGCTACGAAGAACCAGATCATCGCCGACTTCCGCACCAAGGAAGGTGACACCGGCTCCCCCGAGGTCCAGGTCGCCCTTCTGTCCCGTCGGATCTCCGACCTGACGGAGCACCTCAAGACCCACAAGCACGACCACCACTCCCGTCGTGGTCTGCTCATCCTGGTCGGTCAGCGCCGCCGGCTGCTGCAGTACCTCGCCAAGAAGGACATCCAGCGCTTCCGTGCGCTGGTCGACCGCCTCGGCATCCGCCGCGGTGCGGCGGGCGNNACCGCTCCCTTTGCCGTACGTGCGGAGTGTCACCACGTCTTTGTAGTGTGGTAGCACAACGCAGGAACACCGACTCGCCGTGACGACCGGTACCGCACCAGGTCGCGGCCGTCACCGGCACCACCCCCGACGTCCCCCCGGACGTCCC
>NZ_LIRG01000907.1 GCF_001419695.1 Streptomyces prasinopilosus | reverse complement strand
AGGTCACCGGTGCGCAGCCACCCGTCGGTGAAGGACCGCGCCGTCGCGTCCGGCAGGCCGTGGTAACCGCGGGCGATCTGCGGGCCGCTCACCTCGATGTGTCCCGCCCGCCGGTCGCCCAGCGGCCGGCCCGCCCCGTCGGTGATCCGCACCGAGGAGCCCGGCACCGGCACCCCGACGTCCATCAGCTCCACCAGCTCCGCCGGGTCGTCACCGGGTTCCCACTCCACCACGCGGCCCCGGCCGAGGGCGGAGCGTCGCACGGCCACCGGTACGGCCGTCTCGCCCAGCGGCGGGAACGCCACGGCCAGCGTCGCCTCCGCCAGCCCGTACACGGGCGTCGCCGCCCGCGGATCCAGCCCCGACGCCCGGGTCCGGGCGGCGAAGTCCCGCCACACCGTCGCCGAGATCGGCTCCGCCCCCACCGTGATCAGCCGGACCGCGCTCAGGTCCAGCGCGGCGAACACCTCCTCGGGGACCCGCCGCAGGGTCAGCGCCAGCGCGAAGTTGGCGGCCGAGAGGACGGTGCCCCGGTGCGCGGCGGCCACGTCGAACCACAGGCGGGGGTTCTTCGCGAACGACAGGGGCCCGATCTTCACCTGCCTGGCCCGCGCGGCCAGCGGCGCCAGATGCGTGCCGATGAGCCCCATGTCGTGGAAGTACGGCATCCAGCTGACCACCACGTCCCGCTCCGTGAGGGCGGAGGCCTCGGTCAGCTGCCGCAGGTTCGCCAGCACGGCCCGGTGGGTCAGCTCCACGCCCTTGGGCGCGCCCGTGCTGCCGGACGAGAACTGCAGGAAGGCCAGTGCGTCCGGGTCCGGCGCGGCGGGGGAGGCCGCCGGCGGGCCCTCCCGCAGCACGTCCAGCCGCAGGACCCCGGCCCCGTCCGGGAGTTCGGCGGCCACCGGCGCACAGGCCGTGTCCACGACGACCGGGGGCCGGCCGAGGTGCTCCCACACCGGCCGGACCCGCCGCGGGTCCGGTGCGAGCGGCACCGGCACCAGACCGGCCGCGAGCGCGCCCCAGAACATGGGCTGGAAGTCGGCACTGTGCTCCGCGAGCACCGGAACGCAGGTGCCCGGCGCGACGCCCGCGGCACGGAGACCGCCCGCGACGCGCAGCGACTCGGCCACGAGCTCCCGGAAGGTGACGGCGGTCTCGCCGCCGTCGCCCCGGACATGGACGATCAGCTGGTCGGGGGACTGGCGGGCGGCGTCCAGCAGGACATCCAGCAGGGTCGCGGTGTTCATGGGTCCGTTCGTTCGTGGTGGGTCCGAGGCCGTGGACGCGCGGCGGCGCCGGAGCGGCAGGGGCAAGCGATATGTGGGACTCCCCGGAACCGGGGCAGGTTGCTTCCGCGTACTGATCACCGGGGCTCGGCCCCTCGACGGTGGCGCCGCCCGGGGTCCGGCCGGCGGGACCCGCCGGGAACGGCCGGACGCCCGCCCCCGGGGCGTACGACGGGCGCACGCAGGGTCTGCATGAGCCCTGTACGCGCCCCCGCGTCCGTGCGGAGAATGCAGTGTCCATGATCATGCAGCGGAGCGGCCGGTTCCGTCGGCCGCAGCCCAGGAAAGCAGGTCGACCGCCATGCTCCTGCGTCAGCCCACCTCCCTGACCGAAGCACAGAACTGCATGGCCGAGGGAGCGGTGCCCGTCGGCGGGGCCACCCTCGTGTGGGCGCTCTGGCAGCGGGACGGCTTCCCCGAGCAGGCGATGTCCCTGCGCAGCCTGCCGGAGGCCACCCTGCTGGAGCGCGAGGCACTGGGCGCGGCCGTCCTGCTGCACCGCATCGACGACCGGGTGCCGGAGGTCCTGCGCGGCGCGGCCTCCACCGTGGGCACCGGAGCGGTGCGCCGGACGGCCACGGTCGGCGGCAACATCGTGGGCAGCACCCTGCGCTGTCTGCTGCCGGCCGCGCTCGTCCTGGACACCCGCGCCACGGTGCTGGACCGGGACGGAGTGTTCGAGACCGACCTGGCCGAGGTGGTGGCCAAGCGCCCTCTGCTGCTCAGCCTGCGCTGGCGCACCCCGGTGGTCAGCGGATACCACAAGGCACCGGCCGAGGCGGGCGGGCCGCCGCCCCTCGTCGTGGCCACCGCCGTGCACGCCGGACAGGACGGGCGGCGCGGGGTGCGCGTCGCGGTCCGTGACGGCTACGAGGTGATCGGCGGGAGCGCGGACTGCACGGCCGGGACGGACGAGACGCTGCGGGCCCTGGCCGGCACGGACCTCGGTTCGCTCCCCCCGGGGGCCGCCGGCGTGATGCGCGCGGAGGTGTCCGGCGTCCTCGCCCGGGCCGCCGGCGGCTGACCGCGCCGACGCCCGGGCCGGTCAGTCGACGGGCCAGGTGTGCACCGGGGCGTTGAGGTGCATGTAGTCGATGTACTGCTGCGTCATCCGGCGCAGGGCCTCGTGGCGGCCGCAGTGGGCCGTGGCGTCGATGTGGTGGAACATCTCCTTCTGCCACACCGCCCCGTTGCGCCCGGTGACGCAGCGCTGCTCGATGATCCCGAGCAGCGGCTCCCGCCAGGACTCGTCCATCCCGGAGAGCTCCAGCCCGCGGTGCGCCAGGGGCAGCAGCCGCCGCAGCACCAGCTCGGCCACCGGCACCTCGCCCATACCGGGCCAGTACAGCCGGGCCTCGATGCCGTGCCGCGCCGCCGTGTGCAGGTTCTCCTCGGCCGCCGAGAAGGACATCCGGGACCACACGGGCCGGTCCTCCTCCGCCAGGGCGCGGGTGAGCCCGTAGTAGAAGGCGCCGTTGGCCAGGGTGTCGGCGACGGTGGGGCCGGCCGGCAGCACCCGGTTCTCCACCCGCACGTGCGGCTTGTCGTGCGCGATGGCGTAGACCGGGCGGTTCCAGCGGTAGATGGTGCCGTTGTGCAGGGTCAGCTCGCCCAGTTCGGGGATGTCGCCCCGGTCCAGCGTCTCGGCGGGATCCTGCTCGTCGCACAGCGGGAGCAGCGCCGGGAAGTACCGCAGGTTCTCCTCGAAGAGGTCGAAGACGCTGTTGATCCACCGTTCCCCGAACCACACCCGGGGCCGCACCCCCTGCACCTTGATCTCCTGGGGGCGGGTGTCGGTGGCCTGCTCGAACAGCGGGACGCGGGTCTCGTGCCAGAGTTCCTTGCCGAACAGGAACGGTGAGTTGGCCGCCAGGGCGACCTGGACCCCGGCGATCGACTGCGCCGCGTTCCAGTAGTCGGCGAACTGCTCCGGGTACACCTGGAGGTGGAACTGGGTGCTGGTGCAGGCGGCCTCGGGAGTGATCGTGTCCGCGTAGGTGCGCAGCCGGTCGACGCCGTCCACCTCGATGCGCAGGTCCTCGCCCCGGGCCGCGAAGATCTGGTCGTTGAGCAGCCGGTAGCGCGGGTTCTCCGACAGCGCCGACTCACCCACGTCCTCCTGCCGCAGCGTCGGCAGGATCCCGGTCATGATCAGATGCGTGCCGACCGACTTCGCGCGCTTCTCCGCGTGGTTCAGCGCGGTACGGATCTCGGACTCCCAGGAGTCGGGTCCGCCCGCGGTCAGCCGTCGCGGCGGAACGTTGATCTCGAGGTTGAACCGGCCCAGCTCCGTGGACCAGGCGGGGTCCGCGATCACTTCGAGCGCGTCGTTGTTGCGCATCGTCGGCTCCGCCCGGTCGTCGACCAGGTTCAGCTCGATCTCCAGGCCCACCTGGGGACGCTCGGACTCGAACCGGGCCTCCCGCAGCATCTGCGCGAACGTGTCGAGGCACTCCTGCATCTTGATCCGGTACCGGCGGCGGTCCTCACGGGTGAACACCAGCGCCGGGACGTCGCGTCCCATCGCATTCCCTCTCGGCTGCCGTCCGCGGACACTTCTCCACCCCAGCGTCGCATCACCGGACGACTCCGACCACGCGGACGGGATCCGCCCCGGGGCCGGACGCCCCTCACCCGTCCCGGGTGCCCGGAGTGCGCGGCGGCCGCGATCCGCCCGCCCGGGACCGGGGCCGGCCCGCCGGGGCCGCGCCGGCCGCCGCCGGCCGGATGCGCGAGGCGGTCCCCCGGGGCGTGCGGACGGCGCCGGCGGACCGGTCGTCCCAAGGACTGCGCACGGCGGACGGCCCCGCCGTCCGCCGTGCGCAGTC
>NZ_LIRG01000906.1 GCF_001419695.1 Streptomyces prasinopilosus | reverse complement strand
CGCCCGGCCGGGGAGCGCACCGTCCGCTGCGAAGGTGTCCGGCTGCGCAGGGGCGGACCGTCGGTTTTCCGGCGGAGCGGGGGAGGACGGGGAGGGGCGGATCACGGTCCGGAGTGGACATGTCGTGATCCGTCAGCAGTATTTATATATGCGATGCGGTTTGCAAGACGTATGAAAACATTCATGCGTGCTTTGAAGGGGGAGGCCCGCGCGACGGCGTCGGCGGGGAGCGGATCCCGCGGGGATCAGTCCCCGAGGAAGAACCGGTACTGGTCGGCCACCTGCTCGTACTCGTCGAGCCGGGCCTGCGTCCGCTCCGGGTCCGCGTCCGTCATGGCCTGGAGCAGCGCCGCGCACAGCACGCCGGGAGCCGCGTACGAGTCGAACACCAGGCGCGACCCGGTGCCGGTGGCGAAGGTGACGTCGGCCTCGTCCGCGAGGGGCCCCAGCGCCAGGTCGGTGACCAGCGCGACCTTCAGTCCGGCGCCCCGGGCGACCCGCATCGCCGTCAGGGTCTCCCGGGCGTGCCGCGGCATGGAGAACGCCAGCACCCACGTGCCGCCGGCCTCCCGGGACTGCAGCAGCGCGTCGTAGGCCACGCTGCCGCCGCGGGTCACCAGCCGGACGTCCGGGTGGATGCGGCGGGCGGCGTAGGCGAAGTACTCGGCCAGGGAGACGGAGATGCGCAGCCCGAGGACGGTCAGCGGCGCGGACGCCGCCAGCCCCCGGCCGGTCCCGAGGACCCGGCCGGGGTCGGCGAAGTCCCGCCGCAGGTTCTCCAGGTTCCCCACCTCGGCGTCCACCGCCGCCTGCAGCTCGTTGCCCCGGTTCTCCTCCGCGGGCCCGCCGGGGAGCGCACCGAGCGCGATCGCCTGGAGCCTCTCCCGCAGGGCGGGGTAGCCGCTGAAGCCGACCACCGAGGCGAACCGGGTCACCGAGGGCTGGCTCACCCCCACCCGCTCGGCGAGATCCGTGATCGACAGGAACGCCGCTTCGGTCAGGTGCTCGATCAGGTACCGGGCGATGCGCCGCTGGCCGGGGGAGAGCCGGGGCCGGTCGAACAGCGTGCGGAGCTGGGACGTCGGGGACGCCTCCTCGCCCGCCTCCCCCGAGGTGATCGCGGATGCCTGGGCGCGTGCCTGCTGCGGCGATGGCACCGGGGCGCCTCCTTCGTCTCCCGGGGAGTTCAATCTAGCCCACGCGGTGTGGCGGGCAGGGGGAGCGATGCGGAGGAGACCGTACGGGCCCGGCCGGGGAGAGCCCCGCCGGCCCCTCGCCCGCCGACCGCGCACGAGGGTTCCTCAGCGGCGCACACGCGGCACCGCCGACGCCGGAACCACGAGGTCCGCGCGGTGCCGGGTCCGCGCGACCAGTTCGGCGTTGGGCCCGTCCGAGCGGGCGACCCAGGCCGCCGCCTCGTCCCGGCGCTTGCCGAACTCCACGTGCCGGGCCACCAGCCGCCGCACCCGCTCCTCCTCGTCCAGCTCGCAGAACCAGACCTCGTCGAGCTGCGACCGCACCCGCGCCCACGCCCCGGTGTCCAGCAGCAGGTAGTTCCCCTCGGTCACCACCAGCCGGGCCGTCGGCGGCACCGGAACGGCCCCCGCGACGGGCTGCTCCAGCACCCGTTCGAAACCGGGCGCGTACACGACGTCCCCGTACGTCTCCTCGCGCAGCCGCCGCAGCAGGGCCGCGTACCCGGCCGCGTCGAAGGTGTCCGGGGCGCCCTTGCGGTCCCGGCGGCCGAGCCGGTCCAGCTCGGCGTCGGCGAGGTGGAAGCCGTCCATCGGGACGTGCGCGGCCCACGGCTCCCCGGTGCCGTTCAGGGCCCGCACCAGTTCCCCGGCGAGCGTGGACTTCCCCGCCCCGGGGCTGCCCGCGATGCCGAGCAGCGCACGTCGGCCGTCCCGGCCGAGGGTCCGGGCGCGGTGGAGGAGGTCCTCGAAGGTCGGCGTCACACGGGAGAGTGTGTCACTCCCGCCCCCGGGCCGGTCCGGACGGCGCCGGCGGTCCCGCCGCCGTCCGCCTCCCGCCGCGTGCCGTCCGCCGGGACGCGGGATCATGTCCGGTATGACGGATCTGGGTCTGCCCGAGAACATCCTGGCCTGCCTCTTCGACCTCGACGGTGTCGTCTCCCGGACCGCCGAGGTCCACGCGGCGGCCTGGAAGCAGGCGTTCGACGCCTTCCTGCGCGAGCGGGACGGCGCGGACTTCCGGCCGTTCACCGAAGCCGACTACGCCGAGTACGTGGACGGCCGCCCGCGGGCCGACGGCGTGCGCACCTTCCTCGCCTCGCGCGGCGCCGGCCTGCCCCCGGGCACGCCGGACGACCCGTCCGGCGCCGCCACCGTGCACGGGCTCGCCCGCCGCAAGAACGAGCTGTTCCTGGAGAGGATCCGCGGCGGCGGGGTGGAGGCCTACGAGGGCACGCTGCGCTACATCGAGGCGGTGCGCGCCGCCGGCCTGCGCACCGCCGTCGTCTCCGCCAGCGCCAACTGCCGGGACGTGCTGCGCGCCCTCGGCGCCGAGCACCTCTTCGACGCCCGCGTGGACGGCGTGGTCGCCGCGGAACGCGGCCTCCCCGGCAAGCCGCACCCCGACACCTTCCTCGCCGCCGCCCGGGACCTCGGCGTCCCGCCCGGCCGGGCCGCCGTGTTCGAGGACGCGCTGGCCGGCATGGACGCGGGCCGCGCCGGCCGCTTTGGCTACGTCGTCGGCGTGGACCGCGCCGGCCGGTCGGACGCGCTCTACGCCCACGGCGCCGACCGGGTCGTGACGGACCTCGCCGAACTCACCGGGGGACCCCGGGAGCCGGGCGGGCGGTGACCTCGTCCCCCGTCCCGCCTGCCCCCGCGCGCAAACAGAAACAAACTAACCCGGGGGGCGCGCGGATGACCGGCAGGAACGGCGGCACACGGGACGCGGGACGTCCGGTGAGGACGTGCGTGCGCGTATGCGTCGCCGCCCTGCGGCGAGAAGGGCACCCTTGCCGTCGGCCATCGTCCGTCCCTCGTCCCGTGTGCCGCCGTTCCTGCCGGTCATCCGCGCGCCCCCCGGGTTAGTTTGTTTCTGTTTGCGCGCGGATGACCGGCAGGAACGGCGGCACACGGGACGAGGGACGGACGATGGCCGACGGCAAGGGTGCCCTTCTCGCCGCAGGGCGGCGACGCATACGCGCACGCACGTCCTCACCGGACGTCCCGCGTCCCGCGGACGGCGCCGGACCGCTCGCGGTCCTGGCCGCCGTCTTCACCGTGGCCCAACTCGTCCTCGTCCGTCCGGGGCTGGGACTCGGCTGGGACGAGATCGTCTACGTCAGCCAGGTCACCTCCCACCACCCGGCCGCCTTCTTCAGCGCCCCGCGCGCCCGGGGCGTCTCCCTCCTGGTGGCGCCCGTCGCCTCCTGGTCGGAGTCCACCGCACTGCTGCGCGTCTACCTGGCCCTCCTGTCCGGCCTGGGCCTGTACCTGGCGCTGCGCGCCTGGCGCGGCCTGTTCCCCACCCGGGTCCTGGTCACCGCCGGAGCCCTCTTCGCGTCCTTGTGGGTGACCCTCTTCTACGGACCCCAGGCCATGCCCAACCAGTGGGTCGCGATCGGCGCCCTGCTCACCGTCGGCTGCTTCCTGCGGTACCGCGCGGACCGCCCGACGCGCGGGGCGCTGTGGGGCGTCGCGGCGGGAGCCGTGCTGATGGCGCTGATGAGGCCCACCGACGCCGTATGGGTGACGGTCCCCCTGCTGGTCCTCGCCCTGGCGGGCCGGCACGTCCGCCTTCTGGCCGCACTCGCGGCGGGCCTCGCGGTGGGCGCGGCCGAGTGGGTGGCCGAGGCCTACGCCTGGTACGGCGGCCTGGGGGAGCGGCTGGCCGAGGCCTCCCGCATCCAGGGCGGGCTCGGGTTGCAGATCGCCGTCGACGACCAGCTGCGCAGCCTGGGCGGGCGGGGGCTGTGCCGCCCGTGCACGGGGACGATGCCCCATCCGGTGGTCACCCTCTGGTGGTTCGCCCTGCCGCTCCTGGCCGTCCTCGCGCTGGTCGTCGCCGTACGGGCCCGGCGCGCCCTGCCCACCGTGCTGCCGCTGGCCTGCGCAACCACGGCCGCCCTCCCGTACCTCTTCATGATCGGGTACGCGGCGCCCCGCTTCCTCCAGCCCGCCTACGCCCTGCTCGCGATCCCCGTCGCCGACGCGCTGTGGCACCTGGTNNCCCGCACCGCCGCCGAACTGCACCGGCTCGGCGTCCGCCCGCCCTGCCTGATCACCGGTCACGAAGCCATCCCCGTGGCCTACTACACCGGCTGCTCCTCCGGAGGAACGGACGGGAACAACGAGAACACCACGGTGGCGGAGATACTGGGCACCGCGGACCGGG
>NZ_LIRG01000905.1 GCF_001419695.1 Streptomyces prasinopilosus | reverse complement strand
CGGCCGCCCTGCTCGCCCGCACGCGGGCGAGCAGGGCGGCCGGATCGGGATCGGTCTGCAGGAACCGCAGCGCCAGCAGCCACCACTGCTCCAGCCGCTCCTTCCAGTTCCGCCCGCCCGGCATCTCGTCGGCCAGGGTGCAGAGCCCGAAGAACCCGCACACGAGCGTCACGGCCGCGGCCGACGGCTCGACCCCTTCCGCGAGGTCCCCCCTGGTGCGGGCCTGGGCGAGAAGCCGGGTGGCGGCCACCGACCAGGCGTCGAACGGCGTGGGGACGTCGGCCTCGATGGTGTGGCGTTCCGCCCAGAGCCGTGCGCCGGCACGCGCCACGACGTCCTCGTTGAGGGACCGCGCCACCTGGAAGCTGAGGCCGACCAGCTTCTCCAGCGGCGGGACGCCGGGGCTGGTGTAGCCGGCGGCGAGCTGCGGCCAGGTGGCGAACTGCTCGCGGACCACGGCGAGCGCCAGCTTCTCCTTGCTGGAGTAATGGAAATAGATCGCCCCGCTGGTTCTTCCCGAGTGATCGCTTATGTCATTGACACTCGTTCCCGCGTATCCCCGTTCGACGAAGAGATGCGCCGCCGATTCCAGCAGCACCCTGCGGGTTGCACGCGCCCTTTCCTGCACTCCGGTTCCACCTTCGCTCATATGTGCCGACGCTACGACGGAAAAATTCAGGCACCCCCGTGGAGGCGCATGCGCGGCGCGCGAAGATCTTATTATTCATGGGCCATGCGTGGGTACGGGGCGTCCCGCGCCCCGCGCCGCCCCGCTGAGAAGAAACGTTTCAGCTGAGGTGGGAAATGCGCCGCGGGCGGCGCCCCGGAATTCGTAAAGCGGCCGTTCACCAGGCGTGTCGACGGTCTTCCGGCTCCCCGGATTTTCCTCTTCTCCCCGCTCACGGAAGATCGGCGCCCCCGGGCCGGGACATTCCTTTACACCCGAATTAGTGATTGCGGACATCGCGGAAGCGAAATTAACGTAACGACCACGATGTTTTTGGGGATCGCCCGGAAACGGCTCCCCCCGCGTCCGTCCCGGCGCCCCGTCACGCCCGCACGACCGCGGCAGCCGTACGGCATCACCCGCCCCCACTCATGTCCGCGAGTGGATCACTTCCATCCCGACAGGCGCCTGCGTCCCGGCCCCGAACCGGCCGGCGCGGCCTCCGAGAAGGGCAGCCGCATGACAGCTCACCGCATCCTCTCCTGGTCCCCCTCCGCCATCGTCTTCGACTGCGACGGAACCCTGATGGACACGGAACAACACTGGCAGGAGGCCCGGAACATCACCTTCCGGTCCTACGACCTCACGCCGCCGCCCGGCTTCGCCGACCGGGCGAAGGGCATGCACTACACCGAGTGCGGCGCGCTCATGGCCGAGGAGACCGGCAAACCGGAACTCGTGGAGGACCTGACCGGCACCCTCCTCGACACCTTCACCGCGCTGGTCGACCAGGACCCCGTCACCATGCCGGGCGCCGCCGCGCTGGTCCGGCTGGCCGCCCGCCGCCTCCCCCTCGCCGTGGCGAGCAACTGCCCCCGCGAAGTGGTGGAGTCGTGCCTCGACCGGGCCGGGCTCCTCGGCTGCTTCGGCCACGTCGTGGTCGCCGGCGAGGACGTGCGGCCGAAACCGGAACCCGACGTCTACCGGGTGGCCGCCCGCCTCTGCGGGGTGCCGCCCGAGGAGGCACTGGCCGTGGAGGACTCCCTGACCGGCATGGAGTCGGCCCGCCGGGCGGGCCTGCGTGTCCTCGGCCTCGGGCCCCGCCCCCCGGGACAGGAGGCGGAGAAGGCCGACCTCTGGGTCCCGAGCCTCGCCGACGGCGAGCTCCTGACGTGGGCCCGCAGCCGGATCGGCGCGTAGGGCCCGGCCGGCGGACCGTGCCGGGGACACGGGGCCCGGCACGCCCCAGCCGGACGGAGAGCGCCGCTCGCTCCCGCCCCGACCCGCCGGACGGGCCCCGGGGGCCGCCGGGGGCAGGAGAAACGGTCAGCCACCGGACAGATGGGGCACCAGGGTGCGGACGGTCCCGCCCGCGGCGGCGAAGAGCAGCGCGACGCCCACCGCTCCGGGATCCGGGATGCCCGTCACCCGTTCGCCCAGGTAGCTCGCCCGGCCCCGGCGGGCCGTCAGGGACGCGGTGTCCCGCACCCCCTGCCACGCGCCGTCCGCCGCTGCCGCCAGAGCCGCCGCGGGCGGCGCGTCCCGAGCCTCCCGCAACGCGGCGGCGGCCGGGACCAGCGCGTCGACCAGCGTCTTGTCCCCGGGTTCCGCATCACCCACACGGCGGATGGCGGCCAGTCCCTGGGCGGTGCCCTCGGCGAGGGCACCCGACGTCAGGCCGGCGGCGGAACCGGCGGCGGCCCTGCTCAACGCCTGGAACAGCAGACCGAACAGAGGGCCGCTGGTCCCCCCGATCTCGTCGAGGAAGGCGGTGGCCACGGCGCCCAGCGCCTGCGCGGGACCGGCGGGACCCTCCGGCCGGTCGAGCCGGAGTCCGGCGGCCCGGACCCCGGCGGCCAGATTGGTCCCGAAGTCGCCGTCCCCCACCCGTTGGTCGAGCGCGGTCAGCTCGGCCTCGGTGGCGTACACCGACGCGGTGAAGCGACGCATCCAGTCCCGGGTCCGGGTGCTGTCGAAAGCGGCGGTCGTCATGATGCCGTCCTCCTCCTGTCGCGGCCGCCGGAAACCGGTCGGCGACCCGGCGGCCCGGCCGGTCATCCCCGCCACGCCGGGGTGCGGGCCGGCGCGTCGTAGAAGTCCAGCACCGTGCGGTCGGCGACCATCAGCGTCAGGGAGAAGCCCCGCATGTCGAGTGCCGTGACGTAGTTCCCGACGAGGTACCGGGCGAGCCGCACCCCCCGGACGTCGAGGACCCGGCCCAGCTCGCCGAAGACGCCGTACAGCTCCAGCGACGTGACCGAGCCCAGGCCGTTGACCAGGGCGACGAGCGGATCGTCGGGGGCGGGGCGCAGTGCGCCCAGCAGCGCGTCCGCCATGTCCTCCACCAGCACTCCCACCTGTTTCTGGCTGCGGGTGCGGTCGGCGCGTTCGCCGTGGATGCCGACGCCGTACTCCAGTTCGTCGTGCGGCAGCGCGAAGGCCTGCTCACCGGTGACCGGTGCGTGGTGGGCCGCGGACGCGACGGCGAGCGTCCGGCAGCGGCCCGCCACCGCGGTGCCCAGTTCCACCAGGGCGTCGAGGCCCATTCCGGTGTCCGCGGCACCGCCCAGGACCTTCTCCACCAGGACCGTGGCGCCCGTGCCGCGCCGCCCGGCGGCGATGTCCTCGGAGTCGGAGGCGAGGTCGTCGTCGACGAGGACCCGTCCACAGGCGATTCCCGCGTCGGCGAGCCGCTCGGCCGCGATGCCGAAGTTGATCCGGTCCCCCGTGTAGTTCTTCACGATGTGCAGCACGCCGTTCGGCCCCGCCACCGCGCGGGAGGCCCGGAAGATCTGCCGGTTGTGCGGAGAGGCGAAGATCCTCCCGGGGCAGGCGGCGTCGAGCATGCCCGCGCCGACGTATCCGACGTGCAGGGGCTCGTGCCCGGAACCACCGCCCGAGAGGAGCCCGACGGTCCGGGCCGGTGCGGGGTTCCGGGCGGTGACGTATCCGTCCGCGGGGGTGTACTCCACGAGGTCCGCGTGTGCGCGGGCGAACCCGGCCAGCGCATCGGGGACGAGTTCACCGGTGCCGCTCTCGAAGTACCTGGTCATGTGCGGCACTCCTTCCGTCCCCGGCGTCGAGGCCGGACCAGTCGGGCCTCCGGACGAGATCTCCATGGTGGGGGTGACCGGACGTGTACGGCAACTCGCGCAGGGTCCCGGCCGCGCCGTACCCCTCCCGCGCCCCGACGCGCCGGGGCCGGGAACGGCACGTCAGGCGGGGCCCGGGGGCGGTACGGCGCGGCCGGTTCCGGGTACGGCGTCCGGGTGGCCCGCGCCGCCGCGGCGGCGGATCGCGCCGGCGACGCCGCTCCCGCCGGGCAGCGCGGAGCCGGCCGCGTCGGCGAGGGCGTCGGCGTGCTCGCGGGTGGCCTCGCCCCGGACCGGGGTGAGGACGCTCACGCCTGCCGCAGCCTCCTCCAGACGGCCTTCGCGGCGTTGTGCCCGGACATGCCGTGGACGCCGGGTCCGGGCGGCGTGGCCGAGGAGCAGAGGAACACGTTCGGGTGCGGGGTGGAGTACGGGAACAGGGAGAGCTTGGGGCGCAGCAGGAGCTGGAGGCCGTCGGCGGCGCCGGAACCGATGTCGCCGCCGACGTAGTTGGCGTTGCGGGTGGCGAGTTCGGGCGGGCCCGCGGTGGCGCGGGCCAGGACGCGGTCGCGGAAGTCCGGGGCGAAGCGCTCCAGTTGGCGTTCCACGACGTCGGTCAGGTCGCCGGTCCAGCCGTTCGGGACATGGCCGTAGGCCCAGAAGACCTGCTTGCCGGCCGGCGCGCGGGTGGGGTCGACGATGCTGGGCTGCACGGTGATGAGGAACGGCCGGTCGGGGGCGCGGCCTTCCCGGGACGCGGCGCGCAGGGCGGCGCCGATCTCGGCGCTGTCCGCGCCGATCTGCACGGTGGTGGCCCTGCGGGCCTCCGGCGCGGTCCACGGCACCGGGCCGTCCAGCGCGTAGTCGATCTTGAAGACGCCGGGGCCGTAACGATAGCCCGCGTAGTGGTCGCCGAAGCCGGCGATGCGGGCGAGGGCCGTGGGCGAGGTGTCGAAGACGTACGCGCGGGCCGGCGGCAGGTCGTCGAGCCGCTTGACCTCGTAGTCGGTGTGGACGGCGGCACCGAGGTCGTGCAGGTGGCCGGCGAGGGCGTCCGAGACGGCCTGGGAGCCGCCGCGGGCGACGGGCCAGCCGCGGGCGTGCGCGGCGAGGGCGAAGACCAGGCCCACGGCGCCGGTGGCGAACCCGCCCAGCGGGGCCATCACATGGGCGACGAGTCCGGCGAACAGGGCCTTGGCCCGCTCGTCGTGGAAGCGGCGCATCAGCCAGGTGGAGGGCTGGAGTCCGGCGAGGCCGAAGCGGGCGAGGCCGAGCGGGTCGCGGGGCAGCGCGGTGAGCGGCAGGGACATGAAGTCGCGGACCAGGGTGTCCCATCGGGGCAGGAAGGGCTGGACCAGGCGCCGGTACGCCCCGGCGTCGCGCGGGCCGAAGGAGGCGGCCGTCTCGCCGACCGACCGGGACAGCACGGCCGCCGTGCCGTCGGGGAACGGATGGGCCATGGGCAGGTCAGCGTGCAGCCACTCCAGGCCGTAACGCTCCAGCGGAAGGGCCCGGAAGGCGGGCGAGTTGACGCCCAGCGGGTGGGCCGCGGAGCACGGGTCGTGCCGGAAGCCGGGCAGGGTCAGTTCCTCGGTGCGGGCACCGCCCCCGACGGTGCCCCTCGCCTCGAACAGCGCGACGGAGAAACCGCGCCGGGCCAGTTCCACGGCGGCGGTCAACCCGTTCGGCCCCGCACCCACCACGACCACGTCGAGCATCGACACCACCTTCGGAACTCCTTCGTCGGCCGACGGCGCCCGGAGGCGGCCGGGAGGATCGGGAGACCCAGGATATGCCGGGGCACCGGCGCCCTTGCGACCCCCGGGCGGCCTCCACCGCGTGACGCGGTGGCCGGGGCTCCCCCGTCCGGGGCGGACGTCCGGGGACGGCGCCCCGCCCGGGCACCCGGTGGGCGGTCCGTGCCGGAGCGGACTCGACGGCGGGGGCGTGTTGCACGGCGGGCCGTCCCCGGCCCCCGCCGCGGGCCGGAAGGCCGCGCCCGCACCTCACCGTCCCGGCCGGGGCGGCGGATCCAGGGGTCAGGCTCCGGCCGCCAGCAGTCCCGTCACCCGGCGGGCCGTGGCCTCGTCGCGGGCCGCGGTGAACGGGAGGTCGTTGCCGCCCGTGATGCGGAAGGGCTCGCCGGCCCGGGTCAGGTGGGCGCCGCCCGCCTCCTCGACGAGGAGCAGGCCCGCCGCGTGGTCCCAGGCGGCCTCCCAGCAGAAGGCGGTGGCGTCCGACTCGCCGCGGGCGACGGCCAGGTACTCCAGTCCGGCCGAGCCGCAGGCGCGGGGCGCCACGCCGTCCGTCCGCAGGCCGAGGAGGGAGCGCTTCTGGTCGTCCGTCATGAAGTCCGGGTGGGAGGTGGCCACGCGCAGGTCACGGCCGGGCTCCGGGGAACCGGCGTTCAGCCGCACCCCGTCGAGGAAGGCGCCCTGTCCCCGTACGGCGGTGGCGAGTTCTTCGCGGACCGGGGCGAACGTCCACGAGGCGTGGACGACTCCGCCGAGCGCGAGGGCGACCAGGGTGCAGAATCCGGTGTCGCCGTTCACGAACTGCCGGGTGCCGTCGACCGGGTCGACGATCCACACCGGCGCCCGGCCGCGTATCCCCTCGTACGACGCCGGGTTGGCGTGCACCGCCTCCTCGCCCACCACGACCGAGCCGGGCAGCAGGCCGCGGAGCGCCTCGGTGAGGTACAGCTCGGCCTGCCGGTCCGCGTCGGTCACCAGGTCGTGCGGGCCGGACTTGCGGTCGATCTCGTGGTCGGCGAGCCGGCGCCAGCGCGGCATGATCTCCTGTGCGGCGGCCTTGCGGACGGCTTCCTCCACGTCGACGGCGTGCCGGGCGAGAAACTCTTCGATGGTTTCGTTGTCCTCGATCATGTCCCCCATGAGAACATGCCCCACTGACAAACCCCACCCGTCCGGTGCACTCCCGGTGGTATCCCCATGAATATGGGCCCCCGGTCCGGGGGATATGGGTTCAGCGGCCCACCGCGTAGCCCTGCATGCCGCGCGGGTTCGCCGCCGCCGAGAGCACGCCCGTGGCCGGGTCCCGGGCGACCGCGCACAGCCTGCCCTCCGACCAGGGCCCGCCGACCGTGACCTCATGGCCCCGGCGCCGCAGCTCCCGCACCACCGCCGGGTCCGTCCGGGACTCCACGGTGACGCTGCCGGGGCGCGTGCCGCGCGGGTAGAAGGACCCGGGGAAGCTGTCGTGGTGCCAGTTCGGGGCGTCGATCGCGCCCTGCAGGTCGAGGCCGCCCCGTACCCGGCCGCGCAGCGCGACGGCGAGGAAGAAGTGCAGCTGCCACTGGTCCTGCTGGTCCCCGCCGGGCGTGCCGAACGCCATCACCGGCTCCCCGTCGCGCAGGGCGACGGACGGGGTGAGGGTGGTGCGGGGGCGGCGTCCCGGGGTGAGCGTGTTGGGCAGTCCGTCCTCCAGCCAGGTCATCTGGAGCCGGGTGCCGAGGGGGAAGCCTAGTTCGGGCACGACCGGGTTGGACTGGAGCCAGCCGCCGCTCGGGGTGGCCGCGACCATGTTGCCCCAGCGGTCGACGACGTCCAGGTGGCAGGTGTCGCCGCGGGTGGCCCCGTCGCCGGAGACCTCCGGTTCGCCCGGCACGGGGGACGCGGGGTGCTTGGCGACCGTCGGCTCGCCGGCGCCCGGTACGGCGGCGCCCCTCCCCCGGGGCCCCGCCCCGGGCGGCCCGGCCGTCCCGGCCGCCGCCGCGCGCGCCCGCGCGCTCAGCCGCGGGGTGCGCCCGCCGGGGCTGCCGGGCCGCAGCACGTGCGAGGCCCGGGGGCCCACTTCGGTGCGCCGCTCGGCGTTGTACCCGTCCGACAGCAGGTCGTCGAGCGGCACCTCGGCCGCGTCCCCGTACCAGGCCTCCCGGTCCGCCATGGCCAGTTTGCTGCCCTCGATCAGCAGGTGCGCGTAGTCGGCGGAGCCGTAGGGGGGCAGGTCCGGCGGGAGCAGGGCGAGCTGCTGGAGCAGGACGGGGCCCTGGCTCCAGGGGCCGGCCTTGCACACGGTCCAGCCGTTCCAGTCGTACGTCGCCGGGGTCTCGTACGTCGCCGACCAGCCGGCGAGGTCGGCGGCGGTCAGCGTGCCGGTGCGGTGCTCGCCGCTGGTGTCCAGGGTGGGCCGTCCGGCCTGCCGGACCAGTGCCTCGGCGATGAAGCCGGTGCGCCACACCTCCCGCGCGGCGTCGATCTGCGCCTCCCGGTCACCGGCGCCGGCAACCTCGGCCAGCAGGCGCCGCCAGGTGGCGGCGAGGGCGGGGTTGCGCAGCAGCTCGCCGGGACGGGGCGCCCTGCCGCCGGGCAGGTACACCCGCGCCGAGGAGGTCCACTCCGTCTCGAACAGCTCCCGTACGGTCTCGACGGTCCCGCCGACGTTCTCCACGGGCGCGTGCCCGTGCTCGGCGTATCCGACGGCGTACCGGAGGACGTCGGCGAGGGAGCGGGTGCCGTGGTCGCGCAGCAGGAGCATCCAGGCGTCGAAGGCGCCGGGCACGGCGGCGGCGAGCGGTCCGGTGCCCGGGACGAGGTCCAGGCCGAGCGCCCGGTAGCGGGCGGCGCTCGCCCCGGCCGGGGCGACGCCCTGACCGCACAGCACCCGCACCTCGCCGCCGGCGGGCGCGAGCAGGATGGGCACCTCGCCGGCCGGTCCGTTGAGGTGCGGCTCGACGACGTGCAGCACGAAGGCGCCCGCCACGGCCGCGTCGTACGCGTTGCCCCCGCCCTCGAGGACGGCCATGGCCGACTGGGACGCCAGCCAGTGCGTGGACGACACCATGCCGAAGGTGCCCTGGAGGGTGGGGCGGGTGGTGAACCGCATCTCTCACCTCGGTGTGTGCGTGCCGGCGGACCCCGCTCATCCTTCCCTGCCCCGCCGGGGGGAACGCGGCCGGGGTAGGGCCGTCCCGGGTGTCCGCGGCGCCCGCGGGAGGCCGTGCCCGGCCCGCCGGCGGCGTCCGCGCGGGGACGGCCGGGGCCCGGGGAGGCCCCCGGGAGGACGTGAAGAAACCGGGGGGGAATCGCGACGACATCGTGGTCGGTAAACTGAGGGCGGCCCAAGGCGGCGCGTCCCCGCGAAGCGGACCCGTCGGCCCGGAGCCGTCGCTCCATGGCCGGTCAGGTACGCAGGGAAACGGGAATGACGTGAACAGACTTGCCGCCGTCGAGCGTGCCCTGCGGACGGCGCCCCCGCACGCACTGGTGGACATCGTCACGGTGGCCCTCACCGAGCAGTACGGCGCCGCGCGCGTCGAACTGCGCATGGCCGACTACGCGATGAGCTCGCTGCAGGTGGTCGAACCCGTTCCCCTCACGACGGAGCCGGTCACGATCCACGGCAGCCCCCAGGGCCGCGCCTTCGGGTCCCAGGAACCGCACGTGGTCCCCGATCCCCGCGGACGGGAGGTGGACGTCCACCTCC